>JAUYTB010000302.1 GCA_030695305.1 Bacteroidales bacterium | reverse complement strand
ATTTAATCCGCAAAAGTAATATTTTTTCTACTTTTGCGCCCTAATTATTATGCAGAAAATACGCAATATTGCCATTATCGCTCACGTTGACCATGGCAAAACCACATTAGTGGACAGAATGATCCTCCAGGCAATGCTTTTTAGGGATGCCGGAAAAATGGGGGAGTTAATACTTGATAACAACGATCTTGAAAGGGAAAGGGGGATAACAATTCTTGCAAAGAATGTCTCCGTACCATATAAAGATTATAAGATCAACATCATAGATACTCCCGGTCACGCAGACTTCGGGGGCGAAGTAGAGAGGGTTCTCAATATGGCAGATGGTGTTCTTCTTCTTGTAGATGCTTTTGAAGGCACTATGCCTCAAACCAGATTTGTACTTTCCAAAGCGATAGGTATGGGTAAAAAGGCCATTGTGGTCATTAATAAGGTAGATAAACCCAACTGCAGGCCCGATGAGGTAAATGAGCAGGTTTTTGACCTTATGTTCTCCCTGGACGCCACAGAGGAGCAGCTCGACTTTAAGACGGTTTATGGTAGTGCAAAGCAGGGGTGGATGTCATTGGACTGGAGAAATCCCACAACTGATATTACAGCACTCCTTGATACCATTATTGAGTCAATTCCTGGCTCTGAATTCAATGAAGGAACACCTCAGATGCTGATCTCATCTCTGGAATACTCTCCCTATGTGGGAAGGATTGCAGTTGGCAGGATACACAGAGGGATACTAAAGCCAAATATGCAGATATCTCTTTGCAAACGCGATGGTACTGTAGAGAGGAGCCGTATAAGAGAGTTGATGGTTTTTGAGGGGTTGGAGAAGAGAAAAGTGACAGAGGTGCATAGTGGAGATATATGCGCAGTGGTTGGTATTGAGGGATTTGAGATTGGAGATACAATCGCTGATTACGAAAATCCTGAGGCGTTACCTACAATTGCAGTTGATGAGCCCACAATGAGTATGCTCTTTACAATAAATGACTCTCCGTTCTTTGGTCGTGAGGGGAAGTTTGTAACATCAAGGCACTTAAAGGAGCGTCTTGAGAAAGAGCTGGAAAAAAACCTTGCTCTCAAGGTAAAGGATGGCCAGACAGCTGACTCTTTTGTTGTTTACGGAAGGGGAGTACTACATCTCTCCGTTCTTATCGAGACAATGAGGCGCGAAGGTTTTGAGATACAGGTAGGTCAGCCAAAAGTGCTGGACAAAAATTTAAATGGAATAAGGTGTGAGCCCGTTGAACACCTCACTATAGATCTTCCGGAGGAGCTTGTCGGCAGAGCAATAGAGATGGTAACAAGAAGAAAAGGTACTCTTCTTCATATGGAGCACAGAAGTGAGAGGGTTCATCTGGACTTTGATATACCGGCACGTGGCCTTATCGGGTTAAGGAGTAACCTGATGACAGCAACTCAGGGAGAGGCTGTTGTATCTCATCGCTTTAAAGGATATGAGCCATTTAAGGGAGAGATAGAGAAGAGGACAAACGGATCGTTGATAGCCATAGAAACAGGGATAGCTATCGCTTACTCTATGGATAAGCTTCAGGACAGAGGTCATTTCTTTATTCATCCGGGAGATGAAATATATGGAGGACAGGTGGTTGGAGAGAATACAAGAGGTGATGATATGGGTATTAATCTTTGTAAAACCAAAAAGCTAACAAACGTTCGCGCCTCCGGTACTGATGATAAAGTTGTTCTTCCTCCGCCTGTGGAATTCTCTCTGGAAGAGGCTCTTGAGTATATCCAGGAGGATGAGTTTGTAGAGGTTACGCCAAAATCAATACGACTGAGAAAGATATACCTGGACGAGAATGAAAGAAAGAGAAGAAAGGGTTGATGAAGGTTGTTATTTTAAAAAAATAGTTTAACTTTGCGGGCTCATTTCCGGTATGAACAGAGAGTGTAACAGAGATTATATCATCCCGATAAAAGGGATTTCAATTGGTAAACATAAGTATGATTTTACAATTGAGAACAGCTTTTTTGATGAGTATGAGAACAGAGATATTTACGGGGCAAATTTAAACGTCTCTCTTGATCTTGACAGGAGTGCCACATTGATAGAGCTGGAGGCAGAGATTAGTGGTGTTGTAAGAACTGAGTGTGACAGATGCCTTGAGGAGATGGAGCATAAACTTGATACATCGGCAAAATTGATTGTCAAGTTTGTAAAAAGCACCCAGGAGGAGGATAATGATGAGGTTATGACTATTGATCCGTCGGAGAGTGAGCTTGATATCAAACAGTTTTTGTACGACTATATCTGCCTTGCATTGCCGATACAGAGAGTGCATAATGAGGGAGAGTGTGATCCTCATATGATTGAAAAATTAGAAGCATTCAGAAACACCCCTGCAGAGGGAGATAACACTGAGTCTCCTTTTGGAAAGTTAAAAGATTTGATCAATTAATATTGTAAACATTATAGACATTATAGACAATGGCACATCCGAAACACAGAATTTCCAAGCAACGCAGAAACAAACGCAGAACTCACTATAAAGCTGAGCTACCTACACTTGGAACTTGTTCAAATTGCAGCGCTGCAGTTTTATATCACAGAGTATGCCCAGAGTGCGGATACTACAGAGGAAGGCTGATTATTGAAAAGGCCAACTCATAATTCCGGTGCAAATCGGAAATGGTGTTATAAAACAATTATTGCTCCCGGTGAACCATATATCGGGAGCTCTATTTCGTATTGTTTAACAAATGGTATCTCTTATGAACGGTAAGAAAAGAGCAGTTATAACAGGAGTTGATGGTTATGTTCCGGATTTTATTCTGGATAACAACATGCTCTCAAAGATGGTTGATACAACTGACGAATGGATCATGACAAGGATTGGAGTGAGAGAGAGAAGGATATTAAAAGAGAATGGTCTGGGAACATCTCATATGGGAGAGATTGCGGTTAAGCGTCTTTTAGAGAAAACCGGGACCAAGC
>JAUYTB010000292.1 GCA_030695305.1 Bacteroidales bacterium | reverse complement strand
GCGACGGTAAAAAAACGGGCATCTCTACCTGCTGTTCTTAATAGAGTCTCCATTCTCTGTGTCTAGTCCTAAAAGACCGTTACAGGTTTGACAAGCTAAAATAAGTAAATTAACTGGTAGTTGTAAAACAACTGCCAGTTTTTTTATAGGTTTTAATCTTAATTGTTCTTTGTTTATGTGTCGGACCCCCTGAAAATGTCGGACCTGTCGGACCCCCTTAAAATCGGACATAGATTCATTGGACAAGTTCATTTATTTTCAAACGAAGATTAACCAATCAAAAAGAGACAAATTATGATAGATATTTCGTCTGAATTTTCCTGTTTGCAGAATTGTGGCGCAAAAATGGTGCAAATCCTAAAAGGAAAAACCCTAACTGACTGATAATCAATTAGGGTTTATTTATTCCCGTACCCGGAGCCGGGATCGAACCGGCACAGCCTTGCGGCCACTGGTGTTTGAGACCAGCGCGTCTACCGATTCCGCCATCCGGGCATTGAATTGTTTCGGTAAATGCTGGGCGACAAAGGTAAATAAATTTTTTCAATGGGCAATTGAAAAAAGGCCGCCGGAAGGAAATTTCGGCGGCCTTAATGTAAGGAAGTTTGGCAAGTTAGCCGGAAACTATCTGTTTAGAAGAATTGGTTTCCCCAAGCCAAGTCTCTCGAGACTCTTCATCTGTGTCTTGGCATCACCCACAACAACAAACACCATATCTTTATAGTTAAAATGTTTGTTAATCACATCTTTTGCCATATCAAGAGTCATCTCGCTTAGGTAACTCTCCTGCTGTTTAACATAATCTGCAGGCACACCGTGATATGAGATATTGGAAAGCATACCTACAAGAGATCCCAAGGTTTCAAAAGAGGATGCCATAGCACGGGTTAGTGAATTCTTTGTCTCATCCAGCATCTCCTGTGAATAGGTGTTGTGATAGTTCCCAATGAGATCACGGAAAATTTCAACTGCATCAGCAGTTGTGCTTGCCTGCACACTCGATGAGGCAGTAAAATTGTTATAATACTTACCGGTAGCATAAGATGAAGAGGCCCCGTAAGTGAATCCCCTCTGCAGCCTTAGCACATCAAACAGCATACCCTGAGAGCCGGAACCTAAGCGGTAGTTAGCCACAAAAGCAGGATAGAACTCAGGATTACTGAAACTCATTGCAGTCTTACTTACAACAATCATAGATTGCGGTGAGCCCGGGTTGTCGATAAAGTAGATCTGACCCCCCTTAGCCGGGATACCCATCACAGGATCCGGAATAACAACCTCTCTGGCAGCCCAGTTTGAAGCTAATGACTGGAGTGCGTTTTCACACGAGAGAGCATCTGAAGATCCTGCGAAATTCATTACAGCTATTGAAGGTGAGAAGTTCTTGGCATAGAACTCTTTAATATCATCCATTGTAATGGCATCAATACTCTCAAACGTACCCATATACGAACCCGCTAAGGTCCCTTGCTCGCCATAGAGAAGACGGTCACGTCCCCTTTGTGCAATACTTCTTGGGTCGGCAGATGATTGACGGATAAGAGATTTGGTCTCCTGCTTAACTCTTGCAAGAGCAGCCGGGTCAAATCTCGGGTTGAGCATTATCTCCTCTGTAAGCGACATCACCTCATTGAAATTGCGTGCAAGAGCACTGACGTTTATAACAGTACTCTCTGTATCGGAAGATACACTGATCCTGGCACCAAGCAGACCCATTGCGCTCTCCAGCTCTTCCGCTGTCTTTAAGGCGGTCCCTTCGTTCATCAGCCTGGCACTAAGATAGGAGAGACCACTCTTATCTGCAGGATCCAGCAACATTCCCCCTTTGAGGGTAATAGAGAGTTGTATAACAGGAAGCTCATCGTGAGATATCCCGTAAACCTCCATACCGTTGGCTAATTTGAATTTCCACACATCAGGAATATTCAGAACAGGAGAGTTAGCCAGATATTCGGGCTCTACAGATCTGTCAAAGAGAGATGGAGTACGTGCGTACTCATCATCTACAATAACACCACCCTGAGATTTTAACTGCTGATCTTCTACTCTCTCTATGGTAACCTCTGCCATTTTGGAGTTATTGATAGCGAGTTCCGGCTTACCGTTTGGAACAACGCTCAGAACAAGATGATTGCGATCTTTGAAGTATCTGTTAAATACAGAGATAACATCTTGTGAAGTAACTTTACGAAAACGCTCCAGCTCCTTTATAGAGTTATCGGGAGCTCCGCTAAACTCATTATCACGAGCCAGAAGAATAGCCTTACCCATTATACTGCTCATTCTGTTATACAGATTTACCTCCTGCATAACCTTAAGCTTCTCCAGCTCCTGCTCGTTAACTCCCTCTTGCTCAAATCTAAGGAAGGCCTCCTCTATTGCAGAGTAGACGCTGTTAAGATTTATACCGTCAAATGCCCTTACAGATATCTGAGTCTGTCCGGCTATTTCACGAGTCATATTGAATGCACTTACATTTGGAGCAAGCTTCTTCTCCTCTACAATTACCTTATAGAGAGGAGAGTTTTTACTGCCGGCAAAAAGAGAGGCGAAGGCAGATAGTGCGTATGAGTCAGGGTGATACTGTTCAACTGTAGGATATGTCAACATTATTTGAGGCAGCTTGGCATATGCATCCTCCCACATCACCAGTTTTGTAGCAATAAGTACTGCAGGTTCAACTTTTGGCTTCTCTACAGCCTCTCCGGCCGGGATCTCGCCAAAATACTTCTCTATGAGCTCTTTAACCAAGGTTTTGTCAAAATCCCCGGATATTACCAGAGTTGCATTTCCCGGAACATAGTACTTGTGATAGAACTCCTTAACATCTTCTAATGTTGCTCCTCTCAGGTCGGCAATCTCTCCTATGGTTGTCCAGCTGTATGGATGTCCCTCCGGGTATAGCTCTTTGGCAATTATGATACTGCTTTGTCCATAAGGCTGACTATCATAGTTTTGTCTCTTTTCATTTGAAACAATATCTATCTCCCTCTCTAGACCACTCTGTGTTACGGTGTTGATAAAGAAGCCCATTCTGTCTGACTCCATCCATAGAACCTTTTCCAGAGCATCGCGGGGTACTGCCTCATAGTAGTTTGTCCCATCGGCATTTGTAGAGCCGTTAAAGGTACCTCCCAAACGGGCAATTTTTTGAAAGAATGCATTACGGGGCAGATTCTCCGATCGCTGGAATAGCATATGCTCAAAAAAGTGGGCAAAGCCGGTTTTACCCGGTCTCTCTCTTCCCGATCCCACATGATACTGTATAGCCACAGCAACAATTGGGTCTGACAAATCCTGGTGAAGAACTACTTTGAGTCCATTTTCCAGTGTGTATTTCTCAAAATCCAGCTTTACAGCCGTTTTTTTATCTGTACAAGAGAGTACAAACAAAAGCAAGAAGATGATTGATAGTGATTTAACAAGTTTTAACATAGATTAAATATTTGATTGATAATGATTTAGAGTGAATTATTACAGGCGAAATATTTGATTGATAATGATTTTCGAGCAGGTTTTAACAAATATATAAAAAGTAATACTCATTATGAGAAAATAATTACCTTTGTCCCGCTGAATAGTTAAGGGAACTCCGTGTGAACCGGAGACAGTACCCGCTGCTGTGATGCTTTACCCTACGGGGTTATCCTCTTTTTAAACCACTGCCGGTTAGGCGGGAAGGTGCAGGATGTAAAAAGCTAAGTCAGAAGACCTGCTACAAAGCACATATATTTATTAATCGAACTTTCGGGAGATAGGGCGCGATGTACAAAAGGTCATCTTTTATTTATCTATTTGCATTTTTAATAGCTGCAGCACTGTTAAACAGACTCTCTGCTGCCGGTATTACCGATACCTCCTTTATAGATATCCGCGACAGAGGTGTTCTGTTAAAGGTGATAAATGAGGATACAATCAGGAGAAAAAAGTTGGACTCTGTAGTTGTCAGTGCAGGATTCAAAAGAGGAACAATGGCCAACAGAGGTTTTGCAGTGGGTACTAATGTAATATCTGCAACCCCTGAGTCCATCTCCAAAGCAAAAGTTACCTCTTTGGCTGGATATCTCAGGGAGTCAAGTGCTGTCTATCTTAAAGAGTATGGCAGGGGGATGGGTGCTTTTATATCTGTAAGGGGGACATCGTCGTCACATACATCAGTATCCTGGAATGGTATGAATATGTCTATACCAACACTCGGCCAGACCGATCTTTCGCATATACCTGTATACTTTTTTGATAAGATGGATCTCCATATAGGAGGAGGATCTGCTCTTTATGGAGACGGAAGTTTGGGAGGGAGCATTCAGCTCAACACCTCACCACTATGGATTAATGGAGTGAGTGGAGATATCTTAATCTCAGGAGGGAGCTTCTCTACTCTTTTTACTGGAGCAACTGTCAGATATTCAAATAAGAGAACAGAATCCAGAACCAGTCTTTTTCGCTCGTCGGCAAAAAATAACTACTATTTTAAGAACAATACCAAATATGGGTTACCGGTAGAGAAGCTCAATAATGCTGCTTTCGAAAATATTGGAATCATGCAGGAGCTTCACCATAAGTTAAAAGATTCATCCATTATCTCATTTAATGTGTGGCTTTTAGATTTTGACCGTGAAATTCAGCCATCGGTTTCACTTAATGACAGGCCGGAGAGTTATGCCTCTATTATTGATAGAAACCTAAGAACATCAATCTCTTACAGTGGATCATCTTCGTCTACTCTCTCTTACAATGCAAAAATTGCATACTCATATGACTACGAAAAGTACAAAAACGATATAATTGCCGCATCCAGATATCTGCTCAACTCAGAGATTCAGTACGCCAGAGAGAGGTTTATTCTCAAAGGGGGAGCATCAGCCGAGCAGATTGTTCCTACGGTCGAATCTTATGAAGGCTCTGTAAGAGAGGGGAGGGGATATATATATCTGCTTACCAGATATAATCTCTTTCAAAACCTTACTGTATCGGCAGGTGTAAGAGCAGGAGGCGTTACCAACAGCACTGTTCCTGTTATGCCCTCGGCAGATATTTTGTTTACTCCGGTAAGGAGATCGGGGCACACTTTGAGTATAAGAGCCTCTGTATCAAAAAATAGTAAAGTCCCTTCTCTCAATGACAGATACTGGGGCGGAGTCCACACCTATCTAAAAAGTGAGCGATCCTCCACTATCGAGGGTGGTGCAGATTACTCTCTTGTTAGAGACTACTCCGAGCTCTCCTTTTTTGCAACTCTCTATAAGAGCAGAGTTGATGATTGGATAAGATGGTTACCTGCAGGTCAGGTATGGAGACCTCAGAATATTCCGGAGGTTCTTTCAAGAGGTGGTGAGGTAGGGCTCTTATACTCCATAAAGCTTAATGAGTTAAAGATCTCGGGTAGTTTTAACTATAACTATACAGATATAAGGATGATAAAAGCTTTAAGGAGCGAAGAGTCATCTCTTGGAAGGCAGCTTGCATATCAGCCGAGGCACTCATTACGCTCGGGCATAAATGCACAGTGGGGTGATTTATCTGCATTTATCACTCTTTCATACACCGGTGAGCGGACGACCCTGGATATTTACGATATAATGCCATCTTATCTGCTTACAGATATTGGTTTGGACTATAATATAAATATCTGCGATAAAAGCAGAAAAAACTCTGGTAGTAGGCTGGTATTAAGTCCTGTAGTGAGAAATATTTTTAATGTCAGTTATCAGAATGTAAAGTTCTATGCTATGGCTGGAAGAAGCTGGCAGATATCGTTGAGATGGAATTTCTAAACAAAAATATAAAAGAGCAATAATTATGAAAAAGAATCTGTTTCGGTCATTAATGGCACTCTCTGCCGCATTTGTGATCTTTTCGTGTACTAAGGAGGATAAGGTGGAGATTATCCCGATGGATAAAAAAGTGATTGTAATAAATCAGGGTAACTATACAGAGCACTCGGCAAGTATCTCTCTTTATGATGAGGTTACAGGTGAGATTCAAAACAGAGTCTTTGAGAATGCAAATGGGATCTCTATAGGTGCAACTATAATATCTGGAACAGTTTCTCCGGACAAAAAGGCCTATCTGATTTGTAATAATCCCGATAAGATTGAGATAATTGACTCAAAAACAGGTAAAGTTGCATCATCTCCAATTACTGACGGTCTTGCGTCACCACGCTCTGCTGTCATCTTCAATGGCAGAATCTATGTAACAAACTGGGATTATGAGTACAACACATTACCTTCCGGTTTCTGGGAGTTTCCCAAATCCTACATTGCCATATACGATCTAAGCACTAGATTGCTTATTAAGAAGGTGTTAGTTGGTACAGATGCCGAAGGGCTCGTTATTTATGGCAGCAGACTCTTTGTGGCTGTTAAGGAGGGTATAAGAGCTTTTGAGATTGCCGGAGATAATCTTACCCTCATAAATACAATTAAACCCAATGGTGTAACCGGTGCTGCAAAGCATCTTACTTTTGACAAAAACGGAAGGGTATGGGCATCTTTCCCCGATAAGGGGTTGGTTCAGGCAGATCCGGTTACAATGGCGGTACTAAAAGTTGTTGATGTGCCGGTAGATTATATGGATGGATATATTACATCAGACAATAAGGGAGAGAAGATATTAACATACAATACAAACTTCAATGCCAGTTATATGCCGGAAGAGGCCTCGATTTACTCTGTAGATATAAATAGTGGGACTGTTTCAAAACTTTTTTCCGGGACATATTTCTATGGCATTGGAGTTAGTCCCTCCACAGGCAATATCTTTACTGCAGAGGTGAGCTTTACCTCAAATTCTGTAATGAAAGTAGTTGGGCCGGATGGCAAACTCAAGAGCTCGGCCACCGCAGGGGTGGGCACATGCCGTTACCTCTTCTTTTAGAGGGGACACCTTGGCAAGGGTTGTGGACCTTAAAGACTTTTGTGGATTCTCACAGCAGGAACGCCAATCTCCCCACGGGCTGATCAATAAACCCTTAGCACAAGTAGGGCAAACTCAGCCGCAAGTAGCGAACTTGTGAGCGGATGAGGATGGACGTTGCCCGTTGTGCAAAGGGTTTATAAGCC
>JAUYTB010000291.1 GCA_030695305.1 Bacteroidales bacterium | reverse complement strand
GCACAACCTTGGGATAATCTTAAGTTTGATATTAATGGAGTGGATGAGGTTAGGAGAAAATTCTTCGGGACTCTGTACAACACATACTCGTTCTTCTCCCTATATGCCAATGTGGATGGTTTTGACAACTCTGCACCACAGATTCCGCACAATAAAAGACCTGAGATTGACAGATGGATTCTCTCTCTTTTAAACACTCTTATCAAGAAGGTTGTGGATAGTTACGACAACTATGATGTAACATCAGCAGGTCGGGAGATCCAAGATTTTGTAAACGATAATCTCAGCAACTGGTATGTTCGCCTTAACCGTAAAAGATTCTGGGGAGGGAGCATGGATGAGGACAAACTATCTGCATACCAGACCCTCTATACATGCCTTGAGAGCGTGGCTATACTATCTGCACCAATTGCACCTTTCTTTATGGAGAGGCTGTTCCTGGACCTTAACAGTGTTACCGGAGCAAGGAGTGAGAGCTCGGTACATCTTGTGCTTATGCCGCAATCGGACAACTCATTAATAGATAATTCATTGGAGGATAGGATGGAGCTTGCTCAGAGAGCATCTTCCCTGATACTTGCCCTTAGAAGAAAGGTTAGTATAAAGGTGCGTCAGCCACTTGCAAAGATAATGATTCCGGTTCTTGATGATCGGATCAGGGAGCAGTTTGAGCTTGTTAAGAGTCTTGTCTTAGGTGAGGTCAATGTTAAGGATGTTGAGTATATTCTCAATACTAAAGGGCTTATAACAAAGAGGATAAAGCCAAATTTCAAGGTGTTGGGTAAAAAGTACGGAAAGCAGATGAAGGAGATATCAAATGCTTTCACTAACTTCACACAGGAGCAGATTTCAGAGATTGAGGAGAGGGGCAGATACACTCTTGCACTGGAAAGCGGAGATGTAGTAATAACCACAGAGGATGCAGAGATATCTTCGGAAGATATGCCGGGATGGCTTGTTGCTTCTGAGGGTAAATTGACTGTTGCTCTAGATGTTACTATCACTGATTCTTTGAGAAGAGAGGGGGTTGCAAGAGAGTTGGTAAACAGAATTCAGAATCTGCGCAAGGATTCCAAATTTGAGGTTACAGATAAGATAGAGATAGTTCTTGAAAGAAGGGATGAAATTGAGGATGCCATGAATTACTACAAAGATTATATCTGCACACAGACTTTGGCAGCAGAGATATTACTTAGTGATTCTGTCGATGGGGGAGCAGATATTGAGTGGGACGATACGTTTTTAAAGATAAAAATATCAAGGATTTAGCATATGGATAAGAGAGATGAGTTCATGAAAAAGGCTATAGCGCTGGCAAATGATAATGCCGTCTCAATGGATGGGGGGCCGTTTGGGGCTGTTATAGTAAAAGGGTCAGAGATAATAAGTGCATGTTCCAATACTGTAACTCCGGACAATGACCCTACTGCCCATGCAGAGGTCAATGCTATAAGAGCTGCCTGCAGTAAACTAGGGTCATTCAATCTCTCCGGATGTACTCTCTACACCTCCTGTGAACCATGTCCTATGTGCCTGTCTGCTGCGTACTGGGCAAGAGTTGATAGGATATACTTTTCTGCCGGTAGAGGTGATGCAGCAGAGGCGGGCTTCAGTGACTCTTTTCTGTATGAAGAGCTTGCTCTTCCTTTGGAAAAAAGATCAATACCAATCGAACGTTTACTTGAAAATGAGGGAATTGCTCCATTTGAATTGTGGAGAGAGAATGAGAGCAAGATCCCATACTAAACTTACTATTTTATATAAAAATATTATTATCTTTACCTTTTCTAATAAAAAAAAATATGACAACTAAAGGGAAACCAGCAGATGAAGTTAAGGAGAAAGTGCGCTATAGCGACGATGAACTTCAGATGTTTAAAGAGCTAATACTCCAGAAACTGGAGATTGCAAGAGACGAATATCAGCAGCTAAAAGCTGCTGTAACCCATAGTTCAAGCAACGACACAGAGGATACATCACCAACATTCAAGGTTCTTGAGGAGGGTGCATCTGCTCTGTCTAAGGAGGAGGCAGGACAACTTGCTCAGCGACAGTATAAATTTATTCAGTCTCTGGAGGCATCGTTAATAAGAATTGAGAACAAGAGTTACGGAATATGCCGTGAGACAGGTAAGCTTATCCCAAAGGAGCGGCTTCTGATTGTTCCGCACGCAACGCTCTCGGTAGAGGCAAAAAACAAGAGAGATTAATTGATGAGGATTTCTCAGGGAAAAAAAGTTGCTATTCTGATCTTTTTGCTTCTTATAACAGATCAGATTGTTAAGATTTGGATAAAGACTAATATGACAATAGGGGAGAGTATCCCTGTTTTTGGCAACTGGTTTCAGATCTACTTTATTGAGAATAACGGTATGGCATTCGGAATGCAGTTCGGAGGGGGCTTGGGTAAGCTCCTTCTTACTCTTTTTCGTTTGGTCCTGATAGGTTTTATTATTCGTTTTCTATTAAAACTGATAAAGAACGGAGCACCATCCGGTGTCCTTTATGGTGTAACTCTTATTCTGGTCGGTGCCTTAGGGAATGTTATTGACAGTCTCTTCTATGGACTGATTTTCAGCGAATCCACTTTTACTCAGTTAGCAGTTCTCTTCCCGGAGGGTGGTGGTTATGCCCCGCTTTTCCACGGAAAAGTTGTTGATATGCTCTATTTTCCCATTATTGACACCACTCTTCCCGACTGGGTCCCTTTTAAAGGGGGTGACAACTTTATCTTTTTTCGGCCGATATTCAATATTGCAGACTCCTGCATAACAATAGGTGTCGTTTATCTGCTCTTATTTAAAAGACATTTTTTCGAAACAGAAAAACCCTCCGTTTAAAGAGGGTTTTTTTGTGCCGTTTCAGATGCAACTCTACCTGAGCTTATCCATCAGCTTCTGTCTGGAAAAATGGATTCGACTCTTAACAGTTCCCAGGTGCAAACCAAGCTCATCTGCAATCTCCTGGTACTTATAACCGTTATCGTGCATCTGGAAGGGAACCCGAAACTCCGGCTCCAGTGTATTTACAACTTTTGTCAACTCCCGGAACCCGAAATCTGTCTCCGGACCATAGTCTGACGGTTTGTTGTTAATTATAAATTCGTGTACATCTTCATTAAAGAGTGTCTGCCTTTTGGCACGTCTGCGGTAATCGTTAATGAATGTATTCTTCATTATGGTATATACCCACGCCTTAATATTGGTGTGCTCGTTGAACTTCTCCTGATTGTTAAATGCCTTGAAGAATGTCTCCTGAACAAGATCTTTGGCATCATCGCGATTAGAAGTAAGACTATATGCATATCTGGAGAGATTACTCTCAAGCTCCAGGACTTCGGTTTCAAAGGTTTTACTTTTCATATTGTTAGGTTTTATGTGGTATATGAATAGCCGATTTAAATATAGGGAAAAACCTTCAATTTCTATGCCATAAATGTTATTATTTTTTTTGCAACTCTCAAAAATATAAATATCTTTGCAGCCCAATCAAAAGGAGAGATGGCAGAGTGGTCGATTGCGGCGGTCTTGAAAACCGTTGAACTGCGAGGTTCCGGGGGTTCGAATCCCTCTCTCTCCGCCAAAACAAAAAAGCCGGGCAATAGCCCGGTTTTTTTGTTTGCCCTTGCGAGCCAAGCTCGCTTGAGCTCGCAAGGGCAAACAAAAAAACATTCGCGTAGCGATAGGCTTTTTTGTTTTGAAGCCCCCCCTCAAGGGATCACCGAGCGTGAGCGAGGTAATCCCTTGGGCCGAGCAAAGCGAGGCAATCCCTGACGTCAAAGCTTGAAGGGATCACCGAGCGTGAGCGAGGTAATCCCTTGGTTATTTTTTTTTGCATGCAACGTTTTTGCGATTTTTGCATCTTATATAATAGTTGCACCTAAGATTGTTCTTTGAAAAAGTTATTTCCTAAGAAAAGCCTTTGAGTTTAGATAAAAGTTTTATATTTGTAACTGTAAAAATTACGGAGTATTAACCCTAAACAAGGAGGTGTTGCAAAATTAGGTCTGTATGCTTTGATTTCCCTGCTACAACTAAAATGAAGCATATCAACTACTTAAGTTTTTAATCCGGGGACAAAAAACATGAATGACCCCTTGGACCCCCGCAAATGTTAATAAATCAGGAAAATATTGTTTGTAAATTGTGTAAATGCTATTGGCAGAAGAAATTTTATAGCTATATTTGCGTGAGTATAATTGAAATATATTAACCTTAAAATTATTTGCATTTGCAATAAAGGATTAGAATCTTGTTTATTAAAACTTAAAACCTAATAATTGCCAATCAAAATTTGTTTAACAAAAGTATTTTTAACTAAAATTTTAAAATGAAAAGAAAATTCACATTCTTCGGTATCTGTGTGCTTCTATGCACGCTTATGATCTCACTGGGATCTTGCCAAAAGGATTATTCTGAAGACATTCAAAAACTTCAGGATGAGATTAATGCCAATAAGACAGCTATTGCTGCTCTTAATCAGGCTATTGCCTCTGGCAAACTTATCAAAACCGTAGCAACTGTTACAGGTGGTTTTCAGATTACTTTCTCTGACAACACATCTATAACAATCAACCATGGTCAGACAGGTGCAACTGGAGCAACTGGAGCAACTGGAGCTGTAGGCTTTACTCCAATTATCGGTATTGATGCTGACGGTCACTGGACTGTTAAGACATCTGCTGCTGGTGCCGCAACTAAGATTCTTGTTAATGGTCTTCCTGTTGTAGCTAAGTTCAGCGATGATCTTGGTGTTACAGCGGCTGGTATGCTTACAGTAGGTGGTGTTGCCACTACAGTTTATATACCTCAGATTGCTTATAACGCAGCTGCCAATAAACTTCTCATCACTGTAAAAAATGCTGACGGAACTTACTCAGGTTTTTATGTACCTGTTGTTAGCGAGAACGCAAGCTTGTTCTTCCAGAATGACGTAACTACACTTTTGTCTCCTATCGGAACTACAAAAGTACTTCTTACATTCGGTTATGTTCCTTCTAACGTAGCAGGTAGCTATCCTCTTGTTAACCCGGCTACTCCTACTCTTGCAGGTTCTACTACAGCTCTTGCTTATGCAGGTGTTGCATGGGATGAACTTCTAAGAGCTTCCGGTAAACTTCCTGTTATCATCAACCCTGCTCAGGCACTTCTTACAGGTTACAATTTTGAGATCATCAAGCAGAACGGTTCACTTTATGCTATTCAGCCGGGTGCTATCGTAGAAGGTTATGACGGTGCTTTTGCTCAGTTTGCAGCTGCTCCTTCAAATGGTCTTTACACACTTCCTTTGAATCCTACAAAAGCTCAGGCGGTTGCAGCTTCTACAGCTGCTCTTTACCCAGCAGGTTATCCAGGTGGTGTTGCAGGCGAATCTTATGAACTTGCAGTTCGTGCTACAAAAGCAGGACGTGAAGTATTCACAGGATATCAGTATGCAATTAAAGTTCAGCAAGATGTAAACACTGTTTACACTTACAAAGCTGGTCTTACTCCTACTGTAGCAGGTGATCCTTTCTTTGTTGCCGGTGTATCTAACCCTGCAATTCCTTGGAAAGTTTATGTGCCAATAGGAACTACTAAGAATATTCTTGATTACTACGCTCTGACTGCATTACAAACAGACGCTACAGCTACTACAGCTACAACTCTTACAAACGCTCATTTCTTCAAGAGTTCAGTTGAGGTTATCTCAACTCCTGGTAACGTTGACGTTGAAAGTTTCGTTTCTACAACAGGAACAAACGTAACTACTTCAATTACAAATGCTACTGTTACTAACCTTAACATGAGAACTATTCCTTTCAAATTAACTACATTTGACTGGAGAGCTATGTATTGGGACAACCAAAAGAATATCTCTGTAGTATTCTACTCTGCACTTAACAATGCAATTACAGCTATTCCTGTTGGAACTCAGGTTCTTACAACTGCAGCTTCACCTGCAGATCAGAAAGTTGTTGTTCTTACATCTATGTTTACCGAGCTTGACGCTGTTGGTAAAACAGAGCTTTGGAGAACTCAGGCTACTAACGTAGAGGTTAAGCTTACTTACGGTTCTCCTGCGGTTAATATCCCAGGTGTAACTTATGAGTTCCTTGATGCAAACAATAACGTAATTGCTCCAGATGCTATTGGTACATGGGGTCCGGTTCTTACAAGTCTTCTTAATGTACAGACTGTTCGTAAAGTTAGATTTACATTTGACGAGACTGCCGCTCTTCCAGGAAACTACACAGGTCTACTTCAGTTCACTGATCGCCGTGTTGGTACTATCGCTGGTATAAACACTGGTCTGTTCACTGTAGCAATGCCGTTTACAGTTTCTAACCCAGATATGACAACTACTATAAACAATATGAAGGAGAAAAAAGCGAACCTGTTCGTTGGTCAACTTCTTACAGTTTACGGTACATATCCATCAGTAATCTATCCTGCGGCTACAGCTCAGACTTGGAGAACAAATGCATACTACGATCTTTACAATGCTTATCAGAAACTATATGATCCAACTCTGGCTCCTGCAGCTCAGGTTGTTCCTGTAAATCACTGGCAGTTTGTTAAGACTGGTGCTGCACCAGTTCCTAACCCAATGACAGCAGGTCTTGGTACTATAGCTACAAGCACAGACAGATTCATTGTAAATGAAGCTAACATGTACACAGCTACTCCATTTAATGTACAGCTTTGGTACTACTACTTCGCTAACCCACTTAATAAGGTTCTTGTTGAGACTATCGAAGTTAAAGCTCATAGTGAAGTTTATGACGGTACTATTGAAACTTTAGTTCCTCCTGTTGCTTCAGGTCTTCCTGCAACACTTCAGGTTCTTAATGGTGACCTTGTAACTGTTCGTAACCTTTCTGACTATGCAAGAGTTAAAGATTATCTTGGTGTTAACGTATTCGCATTCGGTAAAAACAATGCAGGTGCTGTTGTAGGCCTTGATACAAGAATTGATCCAGCTAACGCATCTGCTCTTCTTGCTAATAATACAGGTGTAGTGGTTAAGAATCAATCACTTACAGGATCTATCGCTCTTTCTCACCTAGTTGCTGTTTCTAAAGGTGTAGCAGGAAACCCTAATGAGTGGACTGTTAAAGCTACAAACGCTGTTGCTTCAATAGTTGCTGACATTCAGGTTCCTATTACAGTTGAGGTTACAGACCTATTTGGAAAAACTAAGAAGTATGAAGTTATGGTTCTTGTTAAGAAGCCGTAATTATTACATATGATTTTTTAAAGAGGCGCAGCAATGCGCCTCTTTTTTTTTCTCTTAGTTCTAATTTATTTAAGTATATTTATATACAAATTATATAAATCAATATTATCAGAAAATAGAGATGGAAAGAGTTATTATACATAATCAAAAGATTAGTAGATTTGAAACTGTAGAGGATGGTATTACCGGCTACGTTGAATATGAGGAGTATCCCGGTGGTCTGGAGCTTACACACACTATAGTTCCAAAACAAATTGGAGGCAGAGGTGTTGCTGCCGATCTTGTAAAGTTTGTATTAGACTATGCGGTTAAAAACAATCTAATGATAGTACCAACATGTTCATATGTAAAGATATATATAGAGCGGCATATGAGAGAGTATGGAGCGCTGCAGGATGTTGTTGCGAATAAATTCCCATCAGTAGGGGGGATGACCGGTCACAGCTGTGGTGTCAAGGGTCCTAATAAAGATTGATAATTTGTATGATATATTAGACACTCATATACATGGTTACTCATTAATAAGTTATACCTCTTAATATATGGATTTCAATAACACCAAGGTAGCATTCTCCTCAAAAAATAACAGAGATTTAAGAAATGCCAGATTGCTTTTTTTATCTTTACAAAGCAACCCTCTTGTAGCAACATTAAAGGTTCTTACAAATATTGCACTTAGATTACATCTCCCTCTATCATGGGCTGTTAAGCCAACTCTATACAGACAGTTTGTTG
>JAUYTB010000288.1 GCA_030695305.1 Bacteroidales bacterium | reverse complement strand
CTAATATAGGGGTATGAAGCCCATTTAAAAAGATTAAAAGTGAGCTGTCTGCGTTTAGTAACCAATCCATGTTTCTCTAAGTTAGCTATTTAACCTCTGCCATAATAGATCTTTAAGCTCTTCAAGCCCACTTTCGGTTATTGAGGAGATAAAGATATGAGGAATTTTTCTCGGCAGGTGGCGTTTAATCATCTTTACAAGTTCATCGTCAAGAAGATCAGATTTTGTAATAGCAAGAATACGATCTTTATCCAGAAGCTCCGGATTATACATCTTCAACTCCCTTAAAAGTATCTTGTACTCGCCAGCTATATCTTTACTGTCGGCAGGTACCATAAAAAGCAGCATAGAGTTGCGCTCTATATGACGAAGGAACCGGAGACCGAGACCTCTCCCCTCATGTGCCCCCTCAATGATTCCGGGGATATCTGCCATTACAAAGGATTTGTGATCACGGCACTCAACTATTCCCAGATTAGGTTCTAGAGTTGTAAAGGGATAGTCTGCAATCTTTGGCTTTGCTGCAGATATTGCCGATAGAAGGGTAGACTTTCCTGCATTGGGAAATCCGACAAGACCAACGTCTGCAAGGATTTTCAATTCCAGTATATACCAATTCTCTGTACCCTCTTCTCCGGGCTGAGAGTATCGTGGAGTCTGGTTGGTGGCACTTTTAAAGAACGCATTTCCCATTCCACCACGGCCACCTTTTGCCAGAACAACCTCTTCGCCATCCTTGGTAATCTCAAATAAAAATTCGCCGGTATCTGCAACACGGGCAACAGTTCCAAGAGGAACATCAAGCCATATATCTGAACCGTCAGCACCATGGCAGAGAGCTCCGCTCCCTTTTCCTCCATGATCGGCCCTGACATGTTTTCTGTATTTAAGGTGTATAAGTGTCCAGTATTGAGAGTTTCCCCTCAAAATTACATTACCTCCCCTGCCGCCATCTCCACCATCAGGCCCACCCTTAGGGATAAACTTCTCCCTTCTAAGGTGAACAGAGCCCTTTCCACCGTTTCCGGAGGCACAGAAGATCCTTACATAGTCTACAAAATTAGAATTACTCATTCTTTATACTCTCCATTATTTGGCAAATATTTGCAAAGATCTCATCCACCCGGAGATCTCCCTTTACAGGAAAATATTTGCCTCTCTCTTTGTAATATGTTATCAGTGGTTCTGTCTTCTTATGATAAGTTGCGATTCGGGATCTTATCGTCTCCTGCGATGAGTCATCTCTTCTCCCTTCAATCTCTGCCCTTTTTGTAATTCTCTCTACAATGATTTCATCGTCAATTTCTAGCGAGAGTACGGCATTGATACTCCTGTTTTTGTACTTTCTGAGCATTTTGTCAAACTCCTCTGCCTGGTAAATAGTCCTTGGAAAACCATCAAAGAGAAAACCTTTAACAGATGAGTCAGTTTCAAAAATCTCCTTACGAATCATATCCAGAACGATTGAGTCATCGACAAACATGCCTTTGTCAATCAAATTCTTAGCAATTATACCTATCTCTGTTCCCTTTTCAATCTCCTCTCTTAATAACTCTCCGGTTGAGATATGCTTCAATTCAAATCTCTTTGTCAACAGGGGTGATTGCGTCCCCTTACCAGCCCCGGGAGGGCCGAATATAATATAGTATTTCATCTCTTAATGCTATTGGTCAAGCACGTATATATCTTTATACTGCCTTCCCAGTTCGTTATAGTCCAATCCATATCCAACTATAAAATCGTTGGGAATAGATATGGCAACATACTCTATTGCGATATCTTTTTTGTAAGCGTCAGGCTTTAAGAGAAGTGTGCATATACTGACTGAAGAAGCCCCTTTGTCTAGCAGGATTTTGTTTAGCTCTACAATGGTATTACCTGTGTCTACTATATCTTCCAGAACTATCACATCTCTGCCGTTGACCGGGGAAGCCAGACCAAGAACCTCTCTTATCTCTCCGGTGGATTCGGTTCCGCTGTACGAGGATAGTTTGATAAATGATATTTCGCACTGAAAATCAAGAAGTTTTAGCAAATCTGAAGTAAACATGAAAGATCCGTTGAGTACAGAGATAAATAGAGGAGATACTCCGGATTTATACTTCTCATTGAGTCTCTTTGCAACATCGCAGATGCTTTGCTGAATCTTCTCGTTCGGGATAAAAATCCTGAACTCTTTGTCATGTAATTTTATGCGCTCCATACTCAAAATATTTGCAGCAGCGAAATTAATCATTATTTTTGTCCTAAACCAATTTTGTATAAAAAACGATGAATCCACTAGTTAGTATAATAATGGGTAGTACTTCGGATCTACCGGTAATGAAACAAGCAGCACAGTTCCTAAATGATATGGAGATTCCGTTCGAAATCAATGCACTCTCGGCTCACAGAGTTCCGGATCAGGTGGCTAAGTTTGCAAAGGAGGCGCACGGAAGAGGTGTTAAAGTAATCATTGCCGGAGCTGGTGGGGCTGCTCATCTGCCTGGTGTTGTTGCAGCGTTTACACCCCTTCCTGTCATTGGTGTCCCTGTAAGATCATCAATCTCTATTGATGGATGGGACTCTATTCTCTCTATCCTTCAGATGCCGGCCGGAATACCTGTAGCAACAGTTGCTCTTGACGGAGCAAGAAATGCAGGAATTCTTGCATTCCAAATACTTGCCACTTCCGATGAGAAGCTTATGAAGAAGATGGAGGCTTTTAAAGAGGAGCTTGCATCTAAGATTCTTAAAGCAAATCAGGAGCTGGAGGAGGTTAAGTTTCCTTTTAAAGTGAACTAAATTGCTCTTATACAGTGGTTCCCTTGTATTAAGAGTGAATCTAATAATAACATTAATGTGCGGGAGATATGTGGAGAAAGATTATGTTTATTATGCTGTATATGTACAGCGGCTCACTCTTATGTCAGGAGAAAAAGAGTGAGAGTGGCGATTCAAAAATAACACCGTTTCTGGAGTATCTTATTTTTCAGGAGGAGTTTAGCGAAATAGACAGTGATGAGCTTTATACAGAGCTAACTCACTATCTATATTCACTTCTCTCCAGACCCTTGAATATCAATAGTGTAACAGAGGCCTCTTTAGAGCGTTTTATCCTCTTTACCCCATTTGAGAATGAGTCAATAATAAACTATTTAAAGGAGTATGGTCAACTCTTCTCGTTAGCGGAGCTCTATTTGATTCCTGGTCTGTCACACAAAAAAATTGAGTTGATTGAACCCTTTTTAACTGTAATGCCCTCCTTACGATCTATTAAGGAGGAGCTGCCCGGAAGATCACAGATACTTTTTCGAAGCTCTCTCTCACTTCA
>JAUYTB010000300.1 GCA_030695305.1 Bacteroidales bacterium | reverse complement strand
ATTTTCGAGTTCCCTGTAGGAGTTTGCAGATATCTTAAGAGATTCTGCCATAAACTCCTGGGTGAGCCCCAAAGCGCGCCTCTCCTTTTTTATTCTCTTTCTTATATGTTCGGAATTCATACATAACAAATATAATTTTTTAACACCTCTGTATGATAACAACCAAAAGTTGTTTAAAAAACAGGATATACTACAATAAATAGAGATATAAAAACAGAATCAGATATATTAAAACCAGAAATAGATAAAATAGCAAGTATAGGTTGTTTTTATTGAATCTTCTCAGTTAGATTTGTAATAAAAAATCATGAAAGATGACAGAAGAGTAAAATTGGGGGTGATGGATTCGCTCTTAAAAATGATGGAAGAGGAGAAGTTATTCCTTGACAGAGACATTTCGGCAGAGAGAATGGCTGCAAAGTGCAGTTGTACCACAAATGAGTTTAGAAGGATTGTTCTTGAGGAGACCGGCTTCACTCCTGAGAAGATTATTGAGACTTACAGAGAGCAGCATACCGGCTACAGTAAGTAGAATGCTCCGGTCATAGTGAGTAGAGTATTCCTGCCATAGCGAGCAGCATTACTGTTAGAAAGAGCAGTTGCCCTCATTTGGTTTGGTATTGCTGTTTGAATTATTTTTTCTAAATTTGAGTTTCTATTTTTAAAAGTAGTATTTAATTATGTAAACGGAACTGATATTATGAAAGTCTATCCCACCCAGAGCATCCGCAACGTAGTTCTTATTGGAAATACGAAATCCGGTAAAACTACCCTTGCGGAGACGATGTTGTTTGAAGGAAAAGTAATTGATCGCAGAGGATCGGTTGAGGCAAAAACAACAGTTAGTGATAACACAGAAATTGAGCAAATTTATCAAAGGTCAATCTATCCATCTCTGTTATATACAGAGTTTATGGATAATAAACTGAATATAATCGATACTCCCGGCTCGGATGATTTTGTAGGAGGTGTTATATCTGCCTTCAAGGTAGCGGATGCAGGAGTGATGATTATAAATGCTCAGCAAGGTGTAGAGGTAGGGACAGAGATTCTTGCACGTTATGCAGAAAAACACTCAAAGCCGATTATTCTTGCGGTAAACCAGCTGGATCACGAAAAAGCTAACTGGGAAAACTCTATTGAGACAATAAAGAAAACTTTTGGAAAGAAGGTTGTTATTGTGCAGTTTCCGGTTGAGGTTGGTCCTGCTTTCAACTCTTTTGTAGATGTACTAAAGATGAAGATGTACGTTTTTAAAGATGAAAACGGAACAAGAGAGGAGCATGAGATTCCTGCATCATTGATGGATCAGGCAGAGGAGTACCATCAGGAGCTGGCAGAATTTGCAGCAGAGAACGACGAGGCACTTATGGAGATCTTCTTCGAAAATGGCCGCCTTACAGAGGATGAGATTAGAAAGGGCCTCTCTATAGGGCTTTCACAGTGTCAGGTTATGCCACTCTTCTGTCTCTCGGCAAAAAGAGATATTGGGGTTAAAAGATTAATGGAGTTTATCATTAATGTGGCTCCAACTCCGGATAAAACTATCCAGAAACTTAAAAACGGAGAGGTGGTAAAGTGCGATGTATCTGGTCAGACCTCTCTCTTTATATACAAAACAGCTATTGAGCCCCACATAGGGGAGGTATCTTACTTCCGTGTTATGTCTGGTAAGCTTACAGAGGCGATGGATATGGTGAATCACGAGAACAGCTCCAAGGAGAGAATCTCTACTATCTTTGCAGTAGCTGGAAAAAAGAGAGAGAAGTTAACAGAGATTGTTGCCGGAGATATTGGTTGCAGTGTTAAACTAAAATCTGTTAAGACAAATCAGACCCTAAACAGCGGCTCCAAGGAGTGGGCTTTTGAGACCATAGTATTCCCTCCCTCTAAGTTCCGCACAGCAATCAAGGCCAAGGCAGAGAAGGATGAGGAGAAGCTGGGAGAGCTGCTAAACAGAGCTCATTCAGAGGATCCTACAATCAGGGTTGAGTACTCAAAAGAGTTAAAACAGACAATACTTAGCGGCCAGGGAGAGCACCATGTAAATATCCTTAAGTGGCATCTTACTAATACTCACAAAATAGAGGTAGATCTTATATCTCCTAAGATTCCGTATAGAGAGACAATCACTAAAGTTGCAACTGCAGATTACAGGCACAGAAAACAGTCGGGAGGTGCAGGGCAGTTTGGTGAGGTTCATATTCTTATTGAGCCTGTTGTTGAGGGAGTTCCTGCCGGAAACAGGTTTAAAGTAGATGGAAAAGAGCTGGTTCTTAACCTTAAAGGAAAAGAAGAGTACACAATGGACTGGGGTGGTAAGCTTGAGTACTACAACTGTATTGTTGGTGGTTCTATAGATGCGAGATTTATGCCTGCAATCCTAAAGGGGATAATGGAGAAGATGGAGGAGGGGCCTCTTACAGGCTCTTATGCACGTGATATCCGCGTTTTTGTATATGACGGAAAGATGCACCCGGTAGACTCAAATGAGATATCTTTCAAATTGGCCGGACGTAATGCTTTCAAGGAGGCATTCAAGAAGGCGGGTCCAAAAATTATGGAGCCCATATACAATGTAGAGGTTTTGGTTCCAAGCGATTGTATGGGAGATGTGATGAGTGATCTTCAGAATCGCAGAGCGATGATAGAGGGGATGAGCAGTGATAAGGGGTTTGAGATCATTAAAGCAAGAGTCCCTCTTGCCGAGATGCATAAATACTCTACAACTCTAAGCTCACTCACCTCCGGAAGGGCAACTTTTGTGATGAACTATGCAGATTATCAGCAAGTTCCTGCAGAGGTTCAGGATAAACTTCTCAAAGAGTACGAGGCAAACGAGAAGGATGAGTAACAATCTGATGATTAAGGCCCAAAATATTACTAAATCTTTCGGGAATCTTCGAGTTCTCAAAGGGATAGATTTTGAGGCGAAAAATTCGGAAGTACTTAGTATTATTGGAGCAAGCGGGGCGGGAAAGTCCAGCTTGCTCCAAATTCTTGGTACCCTCTCATACCCGGATTCCGGAAAGGTTTTCCTTGACGGAGTTGATGTCTTTACATTAAAATCAGATGCACTATCCGATTTCAGAAACAAGAATATAGGATTTGTATTTCAGTTTCACCATCTTCTTCCGGAATTTACAGCTTTAGAGAATGTTGCAATACCGGCTCTTATTGCAAAGTCTAAGATGTCTGATGCAAAAGAGAGGGCAGCAGATATTCTTAAATTTCTTGGGCTGGAAGATCGTCTTACCCATAAACCATCGGAACTCAGTGGCGGTGAGCAGCAGAGAGTTGCCATTGCCAGGGCTCTAATCAACAGACCTGCAGTCCTTTTTGCAGACGAGCCCTCCGGTAATCTCGATACCAATACCAAAAAAGAGATTCATAAACTCTTCTTCGACCTACGGGACCGCTATGGCCAGACAATAATTATTGTAACGCACGACAGAGATTTGGCAAGCATGAGTGACAGAACTCTTGAGATGAAAGATGGAGAGTTTCTCGTTTAAACAATTCACCGTACAGCAGAGCAGATCTGCAATGAAGGTAAATACAGACGGAGTCCTTCTGCCGGCCTGGGTCTCACTTCTAGGTTTTTCAAATCAATCAAAAACGTGTCGGGTGCTGGATATAGGAGCCGGCACAGGTGTCATATCCCTTATAATGGCTCAACGACTCTCTTCCAACGGACCATTCTATGTAACGGCAATTGATATAGATACTGAGTCAGCAAAGGAGGCAGCCCTAAATTTTTACAATTCGCCTTGGAGAGAGTCTCTGGAGGCAAAAGAGATATCTCTGCAAGAGCATGCCTTAGAGTGCTTAGCTCATAAGTACTCAATGATAATATCCAACCCCCCTTTTTTTACAGACTCTCTAAAAGCTCCATCTCATTCCAGAAGCGGAGCAAGACACAACGATCTTCTTCCATTTAAAGATATATTGGATGCGTCACAAAAGATGCTGGATGATGAGGGTCTTTTGGCTGTGGTTCTGCCTGTGGAGGAGGGTGAACGTTTTATAAGGGAGGCAGCTGAGTGTCGCTTTATAATGGTAAGAAGATGCAGGGTAAAGACCTTGGCAGATAAAAAAGAGAAACGGTATCTTCTGGAATTCAGGAGAGATACCGGTATAAACTATATATGTAAAGAGGAACTGATTGTTATTCAAAATCATAAAGGGGAGTACTATACAGAGCAGTACTGTAACCTTGTTGGAGATTTCTATCTAAAGGACTTTAAGAGAGAGTTACTCTGATCTGCTATTTACTCTCAGATTTGGGGCCAACTCCGCGAAGCTGATGTATCATCTTCATTCGAAACTCCTCCTCTGCCTTATATAAACGGGCAACTTTTTCTACTGAGAGTATTTTAAGGAATCGTTCGAAGTATGCTCTCTGTATCGCCCCCTCATCTGTATTGTTGCTGATATAAGATTCAAGAATCATCTTAAGTTCGGCATCTCCTCTCTTCTCCTCTCCTGACAGAGTTTTGATTATACTCTTCATGGCCCCCTGTGTTCTCCTCATCAAAACCTCTCTCTCTCTCCAGTATTGGTTATAAACCGGCCAGAAATCCTCTGCCTCTTTTGGCGTAAGCTGAATCTCAGATGTAAAGAAAGCAATCTTCGCACTCTGAATCTGCTGATATCTTTGATTTCTCTGTTGCTGCTTCGAGGGCTCTGGCTGAGCAAAGCCGGAAACTGCTACAAGTGAAATAATAATAGTTATAATTAACTTTTTCATCATTATTTGATTTTCTTTTAACTTTAAACTCCCGGAAGATCTATTCAAGCGATGCCAGTGTAATAATGTTTACATTATCACTGATATATGCTATCAGCTCCTCCGTATTGATTTGATCTGTGTGAACTTCAAGTGTGTCTCCGTCGTAATCGAAGAAGTCAACAAACGTTGTGCGAAGAAATCCCTCCTCTATATATTGTGAACCGTAGCTGATTATGGTAACCTCGTTTTGGTCGGTGTTGTTGGGAGAGAAGATTGTGAATACTCCAAATGCAATAACAAAGATCATAACGAAAGAGGATACCAGGGCCAACTGTGGCCTGGCGATATTCCTGAATCTGCTCCAGCCGGAACCCTCCTGCTGAGATATTCTTTCAGATACAGAACTCCTTAACTCAGAGAAGTAACCTTCCGGAACGGAAAAGGGGCTCTCCTTAAAGCTGGGATTGTCTATATTTAAATTCTTTTTC
>JAUYTB010000272.1 GCA_030695305.1 Bacteroidales bacterium | reverse complement strand
GTAATCTTCTTGTTTGACATCTCCTATGTGTATTTTTTTCAAAAATACACAGGAGTAATGACTAGATTACAACTCTTAAATGTGGCACATTTGTGGGTGATACGACTGGTACATTTGTGAGTGATACACCCGGTACATTTGGTGTGATATTATCATTCAAACAAAAAACCAGCATATTTGATATCTTTTAACAAAGATTCTTTCTCCAAACCCAAAGCAGCCACAGCAAGTGATGTATCGCACAAGTGTCGTTTAGGAGACTTACGTAATGATGCCGATGAACGAATATGCATATCGAATGCGGGTTGTTCGTACAAAATCATTAATCTGGAAAGAGCCTCTAGATAATCAGATATAGTATTTCTTGATAAATCATTGACATCTTTTGTTTTTACATCCTTTTCCAAGGTCCTGTTGTCTACCAATGTAGAGACATTTCTTGCCAGGGAACGCAACAAACTACGCACCTTTTGAGGATCTCGTTTTACTCCCGAAACCCTTCTCATATCCACCTCACAAAGCAAATCAACATAGCTGCGATTCATATTTAGAGCATTTCTTGTGCTTTCTCCTAATAATGAAGGCCAACCACCTATGCACATTCTATCTATGATAAATTCCAGTTGAATAGCTGGTTCAAAATAGTCACCCAGCCCCCCCACGAGCAGATCAGACATTTTAACAGATCCAGAGGAAAATCCTAGTTCTTGCCAGCTCATAGTATCCATCTGTATCACTGTAAAACGACCGGAACCGCTATGTAATTTTACATTATCTGTTGGATTGGCAGACCCAGTAAGGATAAATTGACCTTTCGACTTATTGTCGTCAACCTCATGCCTTACATAATTCCATATTTCCGGTTGCTCCTGCCATTCATCAATAAGTTTTGGCGTTTTGCCTGCCAACAGAAGTTTCGGGTTGGTAGCCATCATTGCCGGAACCTGTGGATCCCTGTCCATTTCCAATATTGAATTAGCATATTGCTTGGCAGTCTCCGTTTTTCCACATGCTTTGGGCCCTTTTATAAGCACAGCACCCGATGCAGACAGTTTATCCATCAGGTCTGCTTCTACCAATCTTCGGATGTATTTCATTAAACTCAATTTAGCGTTATTCCAAAGATATTAAAAAAAACATATTGTGCAAAATAATGGCAATACATTGTGCAAATATTAGGCTATATGTTGTGCAAATATTAAGCTATATGATACACAACTCCACAACCCTTGCCAAGGTCTCCCTCAACTATTATTTTCTTTCAAGTTTGCCAAACATTTATCTAATTGTGCTTTTGTAAAGTTTATTATTCGTTTCGCAAGATTGAAAACTTCTGTTGAATATAACGTTGGTTGTCCATTTTCTGTTTCAAAGATCTTTTCGGCATTTAATGTTGCTTGTTGAATTTCTAGAGGCATACTTCTGTTGTCAAAACCTCCTCTAATTTTTATTGCAATAAATTCTTTAAAACTTGCAGCATCAGCAACTTCTTTATTATTAGGCTTATTTGAGTTAAGATGATAATAGAGCCAAATTTCAAATGATGGGTTACTTTGAGCAATATACCAACCTTCATATGATCTTTTCTTTTCTTCTACAAAGGCTTTTAACTCATCAATTTTATTTCCCTCGTTCCACCTATCTGTATCTATTACGAACCAAACCTCATCTAATAACTCTTTTGAAAGCGAAATAGTGTTGTTGCTAAAACTATTTTCTGCCTGTTCTTTTAGTTTAGTAGGGTCAGATCTGCCATTGTCACTAGGAATAGGGATTATATCAATATTTGAAGCAAATCCCTGAAAAAACCTGAAATAATCAATCTCCGTTCTTTCTCCTTCGCAAAAAATATAAATCTTCTTGGCGTTTTTAAATGGCTCAACCTTTTGGTAAACTTTATTTCGAGTCAGATACTTCATACCCTTACCAATTTAAATCTTTCAGGTTGCCCAAAAACGGAATACCACCAAAACGTCCCTTTAAATATCCATTTTCAATGTTAATAGTATTGTGGATTTTAAAATCACTAAGAGAATATATCTTACTTGATCCATCACAATCTTTTTGAGCAAACCAAATCTCGTCAGGCCTAAAAATACTTTGATCGAGTAAATTAGATTCGTGGGTTGAGAAGATGAGTTGTCCATTAACATCTTCATTTAATGCAAGCTTCGTCATTATCTCTTTTATGGTCATTGGGTGAATACTTCTTTCAATCTCATCAATTACATAAACCTTATTGTCGTTAACTATTCCTTGAAATGCAGGAATGTAATCAACCAACCTTCTTGTGCCGTCTGACTCCTGACCTAAATTGAAATCTATGTTTTTCCCCAATGAATCCTGATGTTTGGTAATTAGTCGTTTTACAACTATCTCATCGTTTTCATTGGCAAGAGTAGCTTCTTCACCAGTATCTTTGTTTATTAGAATTGATATTTTATCGGGATCATTTCTTAGATCATCAATAATTCTCTTTTTAATTTTAGAGTCATCATTTCCAACAAACTCTTCAAATTTCTTTTTTTCAATCTCTATTTCTGATATTCCTGTATTTAAACTTGGAATGAACTTATTTGCAAAATCTTTGATTGTAGGTTCTTTATCCATAATATGGGCAATACCTCTTGGTTTTGCGTCTGGCAAAATAACAACTAAAGTTTCTTTAAACCATTCAAAAGCAGAATGAACCGACTTAAAATCTTCTGGATATATTTTACTTAAAAAAGTTATAAGCAATTCATTCTTTTGGATTAACTTTTCAGAAAGAACTTCAGCAAAGAGTCTTTCCTTGTCTGTTTTGTAATAATCATCTTTAAATTTTATTTCCTGAATTTCAGTGTCATAACTTCGTTCAAAAACTATATCATCATTACTTTTATTACTCTCAGCCAGGTATTCGTACAAGATTTTACCACCATCAAATGTAATGCAGTAAAAATAGGGCTTTAAGTCAGCTATAAATTCTACACCAAGTGATATTGGCGACTTTAGACAATCATCATTCAGCTTGAATTTTAATTCATCCGTTTCTGATTGTAATTTCCCTTCTTCAACTAATGTCCTTAAAAATGATATTGCTTTGATTAGGTTAGATTTTCCTGAACCGTTAGCTCCATATATGGCACTAAATCTCAAAAACTCAAAGTCACCGCTTTTCACTTTGTGGTGTTGAAGTCCTTGTGCTTTGTTAGGAAAAAGGTTGAACTCTGTTTCGTCTTTGAATGAATATATGTTCTTGGCTATAAAACGTATTAACATTTTCTGTTGATTTAACGTGAAAAACTCACGCGAAAATAACTACTTTATTTCAAATTCACAAGAGAATTCGCGTTTATGTTAACTAAAACGTGAATTCTTCACGCAATGTTTGCCACAAACCTTGCCAAGGTCTCCCCCTTAAGCACCTCGTGAATGTCTTGCCATACATTAATCCTCCAAATTTGGTATTGCTCCAAACTTCCCCTGTTTATATGCATTATAATAAGAGAGTTCTTTCCGGATGTTAAAGTCAGCTAGTGAAAAAAGTTTGCTGGACCCATCATCACCCTTTTCGACAAACCAAACAGCATCCTTTCTTATTATATCGCGTTCATTAAGTAATGACATATTGTGAGTTGTAAAGACAAGCTGAGCCTGGTCTGATTTTTTTAGAAATTCTTTTATGAAATGGATAACCAAAAGTGGATGCAAAGAGGTACTAATTTCATCAATTGGTAGAAAAGCACTTTTTTCAATTGTATGGTAAAATGGTGCCGATAAGCCATAATATCTTATTGTCCCTCTTGATTCAAGTGATTCCGGTAATGAATGGAACTCTTCGATATTGTCTTTTAAAATTCTGTGTTCAAAAAAAGTCTCTTCAAAACTGTATATTTTCTCATTTATCAACTTGTTTCTTACCTCATCAGGAAGAAGATCTACTTTAATTGTCTTAATTTCCTCATCTGTGAAAGATTTCACCTGTTCTTTAAATGAAATGTCAGAAATGTTGAAATCGGCCTCTTTCACGAATTCCAAAGCATGTTTTTTTACATTTCCATCATCTTTAATATATTCGTCGGAATATGAAGTAATATTACTATAAGGATCAATAGTGGGTAATAACTTATTTTTAAACCAATTATATGGAGTGTCAAGCTCAGGTAAAGAAAGATTAACCTGAGATAACGCAGCAAATACCGACATATTTTTCAATGTTTTTAACTGGATAGCCTCAGCCGCCTGATCAGAAATCTTAAATTTTGAACCAAATTTTATAACTGAAATTTTACTCTTAAACTCAAATTCCCTATTAAAAATTGTTGCAGGTTGTGTTCCCGGATAGTATGACAGTACCTCTTTTATTACTTTTTCTTTATCCAACTCAAGAAAATACTTGTATTTTGTACCTTCAGCATAGAATATCAACTCTAACATTCCCGGTTCGTTACTGGTATTACCAAATAAAAATGGGATAAATTCCGTTGACTCTTCTCTTTCGACAGGAATTTTATCAATAAAATCTTTAAGAAAGTCAATAGTAAGAAGCAGATTACTTTTACCCGAAGCATTTGCACCATAAACCATTGCCATTTTAAGAAGACGGACACCCGGCACAGGCTGGGCAACATAATATTCATCAAGAGTGTCATCGGATGTTGCCTCAAAGCTAAAAACAACTTCATCTCTGAACGAGAGGAAATTTTTAAATTTCAGTTCCTGTATCATTTTGGTTTTTGAATTATGTAGGTTGTTTACAAAAATATAAAATAGAAAATCAATTTACAACTTTTATTTTATAAAAATGCAAATATATTGCAAAAACATAAAATAGAATAACCTTAGCAAGGTTCGTACCACCACCGTAGAACGGATACTCTTCATTACTGCTTGATGCAGCATACTTGGGGGTGTTTTAATTTTTACAGTTTCGTTCGACCAAGGAAAGTTATTCCGGGGCTTAGGTTATTCTAGCGCGGCTGCCGGCCCAATGCAGAGACGGCAGCTATGAGCTGGAAATAACCGTAAAAGCACCGGCAAATAACTTTCCTTATTTGGATGCAAGGTCTACAACCCTTGGCAAGGTTCTCCCACTAAGAAATAACCGTTAGGATGTTAAAATTACAGTAGAAGCTGTAATCTGAGAGTTAATGTTTTTAATTTGGAAATCTCTTCTAACTGCTTCCAATTGCTCATTCATTGCAACAATTGCTGCAAAATGTTTGGGTTTGTCAAGGTATTCAACCTTGCCTTCTCTCTTCATTCTGGCTTTGATTGCTTCTGTTTTGCTAATTTTAGTTATCATCTATCAAAGACATTAATATTTTGCTCGAATATTGTAAAGCTTTGCAAAGGTAATAAATCCATTTCTAATTTTCCACTTTTATCATCCAAAACTATCACTTTATTCTGATAGGCAGCTATTATTAATGGCCTATTAAAGTAGATATTAGCTTCTGTTGCATCTAATACAATTAGCCCGTTGGCTTTCTTTTGTTTAATTAAGTCCTTTGTACTTAGTTCGGCAACCCAAATAAATTTTGGCATTGAGGCTTCTGTAAGTAAATATCTTAAGTCTTCTTGCATTGTTGTGTTAGTTGTGATCTCGTTCTTAAATGAACGACTAGATGTTAAAAAAAACCTGAGGAGAATTTGGGAATTGTTTGTTAATGGTTCAGGGCCTGTCGCTAAAAATCTCAATACATAATTTTTCGCCTCAAAAGCTTCTAAATAAATCTTAGTATATAAAGGAACTATAAAATAATTAACAGAGCAGCCTTTCCAATGAGCCGGATAATGAGCTGCAGGATTATCAAGAGTTGCTCTTTGATAAACTGGCTTATTATCATCAATAAAAATGATCTCCTTTTTAATTGAATCGTAATCATATATAGTAATATTTTTCTTAGTAATTTCTCCCCTTAAGTTGATATCATTTACAACAAGCGGAGTAATAGCATCAATTTTTTTATTATCAATTGTTTCGTGTCCTATTGCAAGCAAGGCATGTCCAATATTACCTTTTGGTCTATTATCCATAGCAATGATCACGGGTAAACCGCTTTCAATATAACAGCTGATTAGCTATTCAAAGTCTTGTCCGTAATCATCTCTACTATATATTCTTGTCCCAAATCCATAATCTCGTAGAGCAAAAGACATTTGTGATATATTCAGCCCTTTTGAGGGTATTTGTCTTTCAGTTGTTACGTTATTCAGTGTTTTAATTATTTTTGAAGGTAGAACTGGCTTGTAATCTGAATACTTATTCCCAAAATATTCCATAATTGCCCATAATGTAGTTTCTGCACAACTTATTGTTTCAGTATCTTGTGAGGAGTGCGGGAATCCTTTAACTTTGAATTTCAGACTATTAGCTGTTGTTTGGAATTCAGCAGTACAGATACTAAAATTATTTACTTTTAACGCCTTAGGCGAAATAATACTTCTTCCTATAACGAATGGCGCAGTTGGCCTGAGTACAATAAATCCACGGTATTTTTCTTGCAATTCTGCATATTTACTATCTTGCTCAAAATCAGTTTCAGAGATATTTCCTTCAAAAAAGGAGATCCTAATACAATCTCGCTTGTATTTAGTAAGCTTAGAAGAGTAGTAGTGATAATAACTATCACGATAGACTTTGTCCACATAGCTAGATTCTGCCAGCAAATAAATATCATCTTTTAATTTTTCAAAGTGCGGTTTAGCATATAAATCGAATATGTGCTGAGCATCAATATCACTAATCCCAAATTCATCCTTCAGTAATTTTATTACCAATTCACGTACCTTAAAAATAGGTTCTAAATAAATCGATATACTCATTTCAAAAATAAATTTAAATCATTATTCAAAGATAAACATTTGTTAATTAAAATACTACATCAAGAGATAATAAGCCTCCCAGGCGCGTTAGAAATAACATCGTTCTACCAAGGAAAGTTATTCCGGGGCTTAGGTTATTCTAGCACGGCTGCCGGCCAAACGTAGAGCCAGGCAGCCATGAGCTGGAAATAACCGTAAAAGCACCGGCAAATAACTTTCCTATTCTTATTTGCCATTTCCGCCACAAACGGCTGCAAGGTCCACAACCCTTGCCAAGGTCTCCCTCCCTGACAAGAAAGTGTTATGTGAAATAGACCCTGCAAAAAAACATCGCCGTACTCCAGCGATCTCTTTTTTGCAGTTGTAAGCTGCAGTTGCCCCTTGTCCACAAACGGCTGCAAGGTCCACAACCCTTGCCAAGGTGTCCCTTCCCACAAATGGCTACAAGGTCCACAACCCTTGCCAAGGTGCCCCTTCATGCCCACAAACGCCTGCAAGGTCCACAACCCTTGCCAAGGTCTCATTTCATTTTCACCACGTCCACAACCCTTGCCAAGGTGTCGTCACACAATCCGGGGTGGGAGGGGAGGCAGAGGCCAATGTTGAATAGTGATTCGGAGGTGTCGTTACCGTAGAACGGATACTCTTCGAAGATTGGCTGAAGGTGCATCGGCTTCCAGAGAGGGCGCGTCTCAATGTTTTGAGCCTCCATCCTCAAACGCAAATCCTCCCGCGTAAAGCCAGCCCTGTCAGGATCCACCAAAATGCAAGTAAGCCACATATTTGACTCGAAATCACTCGAAGGGTTCTCCAGGAATGAGATCCCCGGAGAACCAGCAAGCAACACCCTGTACTTTGTATTGATCTCCCGGCGGGCGGCGATGTGTTGGTCAAGAACCAACATCTGACCACGCCCAATCCCAGCACAAATATTACTCAACCTATAATTATAGCCAACATGCGAATGCTCATAATGAGGAGCATCATCACGCGCCTGAGTAGCCAGAAACTTAGTCACACCAGCATCCACAGCATCACAACAAACCAACGCACCCCCGCCCGACGTCGTAATAATCTTATTCCCATTAAACGACAAACAAGCAAACTCCCCAAAAGTACCGCAAAACCGCCCCTTATACCTCGAACCCAACGCCTCCGCAGCATCCTCCAGCACCGGAATCTCATACCTCCCCGCAACCTCCAAAATCTCATCCATCTTGGCAGGCATCCCATAGAGATGCACCGGAATTATCGCCCGCGGCCTTTTACCCGTAACAGCAATCCTATCCCTTATCGCCTCCTCCAACAAAACAGGGCACATATTCCAAGTATCCCGCTCACTATCTACAAAAACAGGAATCGCCCCAAGGTACATAATCGGATTCGCACTCGCACTAAAAGTAAAAGATTGGCAGATAACCTCATCGCCCCACCTCACCCCCAGCTGAATCAACGCCAGATGGATCGCCGCTAATATAAAGGCAGATATTTTACTCATATAAGGCAGATAATAAACTATTAGGAAATTAAGCTGTTATCTAATAATATGGCCACCATTCCAAAGAGCCAGAACAACATCCATTTGCCCATTATAACTTTTTGGCTTTAGGTGTAACTCATTGAGAACCTTACGCCATAAATTAATTTTTTTATAATCATTAGGAACAGGAATAGGAGAGTCTCGTCTTAAAATTTCTACAGCTTTAATCGCATATTTTTTATTTTTAACACTTTTGGTATAAGTCCCAACATTAACACCTTGAATATACCCAGCTTCGCACAATCCTAAAAAAGCTGCTTTTGGGCATACTTCTATTTTTGAATATTCAGATGGAGTGTATTTTCTAATAGCACTATCCCATGCTACAACCGGATTAATCCCTGTAGTTATTAGTTCTCTTGCAGATAATGCTGCATTTGCATAAATTCCCATAACTTATTGATTTAATATGTACTCCTGCATTTCTGATGATAGATCCCATCCATATTCCATAATATATTTATGGATTCTATCTAAGTCACTACTCTTATATTCATAACTATGGATAAATAATCTTTCAAGAATAGGATCAAAATCTTTAAAATTACTTTTCAAGTACGATTCTTCAATAGGATCGTTCTTTTCATTAACCTTAAAGACAGCAAATACTTTATATCCTAGAAAAGTATCAACTCTCCTGAACATAAGCTTCCAGTTTTTTTCACTATCATCATAATAATAACGAGCATTATTTCCTGTCATACCTCCTGGTGTCCAATCTATGAAATTAAACCCTTTTTCATCTTTATCTAAAAACTCAAATTTTAATGATTTAACTATCACGTTTTCTGAATTGTACATTATAGAACTCTTCAAAAAACAGTTGGAATCGTATATATGTTTAGCTACAGATTTATCATCAAATATTATCTCATCACAGACACTTTCATTGAAAACAGAATAAGAATATAATTTCTTTTTATTCATTTGGGGGTTGCCAAATAAAACAGGAATTTCATAAGTCGTTCTTGATCTTATCTCTGTGTTTAAAACTAAGTTTATCATATTATTTAATTCAAGGAGTGTAATAGATAATTGTCTATAAGACCAATGTAGTCTTTCCTACAAGAAAAAATTATGTTGAACAATACTTCCAAAAAACATCGCCGAACTACGGCGTTGCTTTTTTGCAGCTTAGCTGCCAGTTTCCCTCTTAATGTCCACAACCCTTGCCAAGGTCCACAAATGCCTGCAAGGTCCACAACCCTTGCCAAGGTGTCCCTCCCATGTCTAGTTACTCGTTCACAACCCTTGCCAAGGTCTACAATTGAGAAAAAGTTAAATAAACCCTCCAAAAAACATCGCCGAACTACGGCGCTGCTTTTTGCAGCAATAAGCTGCCAGTTTCCCTCCTAATGTCCACAAACGGCTACAAGGTCCACAACCCTTGCCAAGGTCCCCCCTTCGCAAGGTCCACAAACGCTTGCAAGGTCCACAACCCTTGCCAAGGTGCCGCCCTCTACCTTCCAACATGCAACCTAAAGTATTTGTTCATAAACGCTATGTATATAATGGACATGATTGCTGTGGTGGATAGGAGGTAGGGGAGTGGTTGTACTGGAAGGAGCAGATAGCCGGCCATAATGGCTGTTTGGGTGCCCATATAGAGAAGGGAGACGGTTGTGTGAGGTATTTGAAGCTCGTTAGACATTATTTGATAGAAATGCTTACGATGCGCTTCAAAGATGTTCTCACGCAACATTAGCCGGTGAACAATGGTAAGCACACTATCTACCCCATAGAGAAGCAGAACAATAATGTAAGAGAAGTCGCCGCTCTCAACCATAAGCTTACCAAGCAAGAAAACAACAATAAAAGCAATACTCACAGAACCAACATCACCCGCAAAACAACGAGCCCTTTGCCGGAAATTAAAGAAATTAAAGACAAGAATAGACAACCCCACAACATAAAGCAGATTATTGTCTACAAAAGAGAACCGATAATTATTGATAGCCCAAAAAGAGGCAACAACAACCAAGCTATACCCACCGGTAATCCCGTTAATCCCATCCATAAAATTATAAGCATTTATAATGCCCGTAGAGACAATAAGAGCAAAAAGAGTATAATACCAAGGAAGCGAGTAGAACCCACAATCATAGAACATTAAAAACATAGCAACAAAATGCACCACAATCCTGTACTTGGAGTTAACAGTAACCACATCATCCAGGAAACTGACAACAGCAATAGCCACCAGCCCTATAAAGAAAAGCGGATACTCAAACCCATAGAAGAGCATATAGAGAACCACACCAAAAAAGAAGACCACCCCCCCGCCACGCAGAGTAATCCTTTTATGAGAACTCCTCTCATTTGGCTTATCAATTATATTAAAACGATTAGCAACCCGAAAGTAAACTAAAATTGCCGCCAGAAGCAGCAACAAAGTAGCACCAAGAACCAAATAATCATTAACCATTCCGGAAAGATTTAAGAGTCTCAACCATCCCATCCTCAGACGAAACCGGCAACTTATCTATACCCAAAGCCGCCTTGATTTTTGCATTACTCACAACATAATTCTCGCTCAGCTTTTGCAAACGAAGAGAGTTTAAAGGCAAATGCAGATAATCCCCAATTTTAGCCACACCCTTAACAAAACCACTGCTAAGATTCCATACAGACGCCCTCTTACCCAAAGAGTCACCAATAAGCTCAATTAACCTGTTTGTAGAGAGAGGCACATCGTCACACACATTATAGACACCCGACTCAATATCACCCACCATCAACTTCTCAATAATAAACTCCAGATTCCTAATAAAAGTAAATGAGCGCAGATTCTCGAATTGCCCCAAAGGCCACGGAACCCCCTTACTCACCACCTTATAAAGCAGATTCAGATTACCCTTATTCCCCGGACCATGAATCATACAAGGCCTTAAGATATAAAACCTCTTGTGCTTCATCTTCTCTGCATACTCACCACTCTGCTCCAATATATAATTCTCTGCCAACATCTTAGACTCCCCATCAGGACAAACAGGAGCCGGCACAACAACCTCTGTAAGCACATCACCATCCACCACATCAGCCACCCCCATAACCGAACTAAAGAATATAAAAGATCCCGCCTCGGAATTCAAAAACTTATCAAACACAACCTTAGTAAGCCCGGTATTAACATTAAAATAAATCTCACTCCCGCTCTTACCACGAACATCGTGCGCCTTACCCGCCAAATGTATTACAGCATCATAAAGATTGAAATTTATCCCCTCCAATTCACTCCATAAGTAGAAGTCCCTAATGAAAGGCGAACCATTTTTAACAATATCTAAAGAATCTACCAAATACCCATTAGAAGACAGATATTTAGACAGATTAGAACCAACAAAACCAGATGCCCCGGTAATCAGTATATTCATACAAAATTTATTTTGAGCTCTTTATCAATAATAAAACATATAAATCCATTCTGTTTTGCTAAAGGTGAATTCTTTAAAATAACACCTTTGTTTATTTGAGCGTCAATGTTTTCTGATTCTGATATTTGCATTGTATTTACTATATTTCTGTAGATATGCACAAAACAACTCAAATTCCAATATCATAAATCATAAGCATAAGCACTAATTAACGAGGTGTTGCCCTAATAGATCAATTCAGCAATGACGCTATTGACAAATTAACTTGACTGACTTAATACCTATTGAAGAGAAATCTAAATAACCGTACTTTTGATCAAAGAATTCAAACTCTTCTTTCTGTTTAAATTTTTTATTTACAGCTTTGAAAGTGTTGTTTCTAAAATGGTAGTGTATTTCTAATAAGCTGTTTGATTGCCTTAAAGAACTTTGTTTACATGAATATGAATACTCAAAATTACTAGAAGATTTTAAAATAGATAATTTAACAAAAGGCCTTTCAAATTCTTGGAGCAAATCAGCTAAGCATATTATACAAGACAGAGGATCTTTATCAAAAGAAAGTCGAAGAAACTTATTTTCCGGCTGTTTTTTATTATTTCCCCAATAAATATTTTTCATATCGTGCATCATAATTCCTAATGCTGCCCATTCAATACTAAATTGATGTAATTTATATTTGTTTTCATCGGGATATTTTCGAATTAAATCATTCAAGTATAAAAAGCTTAATGCTCCCGGAAATCCATGAGTCTGGGTTAGTGATTTTGATATCAATTTTATTAACGTGTCATTCCAAGTAGAAGGGGGAATTCTAGTAGATTGATATCCCCAAAATGGGGCCAAAATCAAACGGTTTGCAAAATTTGTAATAACCTGTGTTGAATGAGTTTTTATTTCTTCAAACCTGAAATCACTGTTTTTAATACTGCTGTTTATTCTATTAATAAACTGCCATGGATAACCCATATCATGAAATATTGCAGCTTTCATAGCAGTTTCGAAAAATAACTGCTTCCATACAGAATAAGCTATATTTGGTTGATGAGTAATGTCAATTGCTTTATTATTACAAGTTGATACAGCATACTCATAAATGAGATTTGACTTATCATCTTTTAAAAGGCTTTTAATACATAAGTCTAATAATGGTTCGTTATCAATTTTAAAAGAGTCTTCGGAACGGCCACCTCCAAGTAATTTAAATACAATGTAAGAAGTAAGTGGTTGGTGAATTGAATGATCTCTACAGTTTGATTTATGCAAATCCACTATTGACAACCAATCATCAACTAAGATATCAGGCAATAAGAAGCGGTACGCCGGAAATGAAGTCTCTGAGAAATTCATTGCCAAAGATTGAGTGATATAGATTTTTAGAAAGTATTCATAGCCAGTTCTGTGTTTTAATCCTTCTAAAGCTTCTGGGACTTTAAGTCCTTTCGATGAATATTCTTTAGCCAATAAATCATATTTATATGTATCTATTAAAAAATTTGGAGTGAAATTTTTTGGATAGATAAGTGATTTATTTGAAAGGAGTTTTATATAATCATCGAAAAAGAAATCCATCATAAATCCCACTTCTTAATTACGCATTGTTCTAATACCTTTTTGAATTCTATCATTTTTTTTGCGCTAAATATTTCTTCCTGGAATTTTTCTTTGGCTAATGAATGTGATAATTTTTTTTCAACAATCACTGAGTTTAGTATGGCTTGAATGTTCGGATAAATATTGTAATTGTCGTCCTCATCACTCACGGTGGTGTTTTTCAATACAAATAATAGGAATTCATAGTCTTTATCAATATCAATAATTCTAGCTTGAGCTTTACAAAATGAATTATAGAAATCTGCAAAAAGAGCAGCCCTCTTATCATCATCCACAAAAGACAATTTAAATATTTTTTCTATATCATCATTATTTATGATGTCATCATTATTGGTTAAATTGCCTTTAATAAATGTGTTGAGGTCGCTGTAATTCAATGACTCGCTTGCTAAAAAATCTTTTATACTTTTAGATTTTTCAGCAAGTGATAATGTTAAATACCTTTTATTTTGGATTTCAGATACAAAATTAATTATTGATAGTAAAGATGAAAGTCTTTTCTCGTTATGATTACTTGATATAAATGGAGCAAGTAAATAATACCACAGATATTTATAGCTATAAAGGATCCTATCATCCTCTGATAATTTATTTTGGTAGGGGGACAAATAATTGGAAGAGCGCAAATTAGAAAAAAGATTATTAAAAAAGCTATAGTCAGAGTCAGAATAATCAAATCTTAACCGTGATCTTGGAAAGATGTTGAGTAGAAAAGTATAATCACTCAAGTTATCAAAAAGATGTTGTGCTTTATCAAAAGGAGCTTTAGGATACAACTCTTCGTCAATAAGCCTGGTGATATTGCTATAACCTATTTCTTTTAAATGCTTAATTATTAACGTTATATTTCGATCGTACAAATCGACAATATCATAGAAGTCACTAGGTAAATTCTTGTGAATTGCAGCTTCGTTTTTTGATAATTCATTCTCTAATTTCGTAAAAAACCCTTTAAGCCAAGTATCTCTTTGGATAGTCTTTTGTTTTTTGCTTAACGATTTCTTAATGTATTTTTC
>JAUYTB010000268.1 GCA_030695305.1 Bacteroidales bacterium | reverse complement strand
ACAATCATGTTCTTGATATGATTTGTGTTGCAGGTTTTGACGGATACTTTAGAGACCTTAATCCATCATGGGAGAGAGAGCTTGGATGGAGTAAAGAGGAGCTTCTCTCAAAACCGTGGCTTCACTTTGTACATCCGGACGATAAAGAGAGGACCGAGAGTGTAAGATCTACCATAATTGACGGGAAAGAGGCCTATAGGTTTGAGAATAGATTTATATGTAAAGATGGTTCTATCAAGTGGCTATCCTGGAACTCCTATCCATATCCAAAAGAGAATATAATGTTTGGAGTTGCAAGGGATATAACTGAGAGTAAAATAGCAGCCGAGGAGTTGATTAAAAGGGAGTCACTGCTTAATCAGATATTTGATGTGCTTCCTATTGGACTTTGGTTTGCAGATAAAGATGGAAAAATCTTAAGGGGGAACCCTGCCGGAGTTAAGATATGGGGGGCAGAACCTTCGGTCTTGCCCGATGATTACGGTATTTTCAAAGCACGCCGTCTCCCGTCCGGCGAAGAGATAACTGCAGATGATTGGGCCCTTGCCAGGACTATAAGTACCGGGGAGGTTATAAAAGATGAGATGATTGAAATTAAAGCTTTTGACGGCAAAAAACGGGTAATATTAAACTATACTGTTCCTATAATTGACGGTGAGGGAACTATACAGGGGGCAATTGTAATGAACAACGACATCACCGACAGGAAGAGGGACGAAGATATTCAACAGATACTTTATGAGATTACCAAGTACTCAATAGTAGCAAAGAGTCTTGAGGAGCTTCTGGTTGTAGTTAGAAGAGAGCTTAGCAAAATACTGGAGACTAAGAACTTTTTTGTAGCACTCTATAATAAAGAGAAAAACGTTCTAAGAAAGGTCTTCTTCGAAGATGAAAAGGACGACTTTACAGAGTGGGATGCAGACAAATCACTGTCGGGATATGTAGTAAAGAGAGGTACAACCATCCTTCTAAACAGAGAAGAGATAGTTCAGTTTGCCAGGGAGAATCAGGTATCTCTATTGGGAACACTCTCTGAGTGCTGGCTTGGGGTTCCTCTTAAGTCGAATAATGAATGTGTGGGAGTGATTGTGGTTCAAAGTTATGAAGATAGTACAGCATACGACAGCAGAAATGCAAGGATGATTGAGATGATAGCTCATGAGCTCTCTGTAGTGCTTGAGAGGACAAACATGATTCGTAATCTTATTATCTCAAAGGAGAGAGCAGAAGAGAGTGACAGGTTGAAGTCTGCTTTTCTTGCAAATATGAGTCATGAGATAAGGACCCCAATGAATGGAATCATGGGATTTCTCCAGCTTCTTAACGATATTGAGTTGTCCGGAGAAGACAGACAATACTATTTTGATATAATCAACAAGAGCGGAGACAGACTGTTAAGTACCATTAACGATATAATTGAGATATCCAAAATTGAATCGGGTCAGCTCCCTGTCCATAAATCAAGAGTAAATATTGAGGAGATTATTCGTTATCACTATGAGTTTTTCCGGAAACAGACCGATGAGAAGGGGCTAAAACTTATTGTTAATGAGCAAGTAAAAGGAGAAGATGCGTTCATAATTTCGGATCATCACATTATTGATGGAATTCTGACCAATTTAATAAAGAATGCTGTTAAGTTTACTGACAATGGCTATATTGAGTTTGGAAATTTATTGAGAGATGATAAACTTGTTTTTTATGTAAAAGACAGTGGTTCCGGAATACCGCCGGACAGAGTAGATTCTATTTTTGAACGTTTTGTTCAAGCAGATCTGGATTACACCCGACCACACGAAGGTTCCGGTCTGGGTCTCTCAATTGTTAAAGCTTATATCTCACTCCTTAATGGGGATATTTGGGTAGATTCCGTTCTCGGGAAGGGGAGTACCTTCTGGTTCTCGATACCTTACATACCTGCACAATCTGACTTTCCTGAGCTTGAGAATAGCTCATCTATAGTGCCACAAAATGATAGTAGGACGCAGATATTGATTGTAGAGGACGATTTGCTGTGCTCTAAATATCTCGAGACAATTCTTATAAAAGAGGGATTTGGTGTTATTCATGCAAAAAACGGAGAGGAGGCAGTAAGGTTAATGGAGACTAATCCAAAGATCTCTATGATCCTTATGGATCTTAGAATGCCTGTAATGGACGGACTTGAGGCGACAAAAAAGATAAGGGAGTTCAATAAAACGGTTATAATAGTTGCTCAGACTGTAAATGCTCTTCCTGTGGACAGGAAGATAGCACATAATGCAGGTTGCAACGATTATCTTTCAAAACCAATTATTGAAGAGACACTTAAGTCTATGCTTAATAAATATTTATCCATTAAACCTTAGCTCTTACACTCTCTTTTTTTTCTCATTTATGAATGAAGCCGCAGATAGAGCTGCAATAGTTCCATCACTCACTGCAGTTGTCACCTGACGATATCTTTTGGCTATACTATCTCCGGCAGCAAACAGACCCTTGATATCGGTTGACATATCGTTACCGGTAACTATCTCTCCCCATTTGTTTAGCTCAATCTTATCTCGAAGAAATTCTGTATTAGGGACATACCCAATAAATATAAAGGCACCATCTGTTTTGAAATTTGAAATCTCCCCACTCTTTAAACTCTTTATATCCACACTCTCCACTCTCTCTTCACCATAAAACTCCGTAATTGAAGATTCCATTATAAAGTGGATTTTAGGATTATCTGTAGCTTCCTTTATAGCATGTTCAAAGGCCTGAAAATGGTCAAACTGATGAACAATTGTAACCTTACTTGCGTACTTTGTAAGGGAGACCGCCTCTTCAAGGGCAGAGTTTCCTCCTCCCACTACAACTATCTCTTTGTCTGTAAAGAAATCTCCGTCGCAGGTTGCACAGTACGATATCCCTCTCCCTTTGAGTCTCTCCTCTCCGGGGACACCTAGTGTTCTTGAACGCCCGCCCGTAGCAACTATTATCGCATCGGAGGTAAAGACCTTTCCGTCGGTTAGCTCAACCCTTTTAATCTCCTTATCAAGAGTTAAATCTCTAACAGAGATGTTAGATTTAATCTCGCATCCAAACGATAGTGCTTGTCTCTTCATTATGTTTCCAAGCT
>JAUYTB010000261.1 GCA_030695305.1 Bacteroidales bacterium | reverse complement strand
GTAATTGGGTATATGGCTGCCATCTCGCTAAACATGTATGCAACATGCGCTGCGGCGTAATTACCATCACAGGTAATAAATTTTTTTTCTTTTGCCATAGCTTTTTTGTTAGAAATTAGTACTTATTTGTATTTGTTAATTTATTATCAATTATTTACACCTATTTCGGGAGACGGAGTCGCTCTCTATAGGATACCGGATAAAAAAACAACTCCCCGCTGACTTCGGATGGTCGCGGAGATGTTTTTTGATGTGTTGCCCGAAATTTTATTTATCCCAAAAATCCCGCCGGAGCTTTTTAGGAACCCGGCGAGCTCTGTCTCTTTGTCGAACTCTTTCGATATTTGGTTGTAATTGGACATATTAAATATTGTGCCCAAAATTACGACAATTTTTCGTAAGTTAAAAGAAATTTCACTAATTTTATGCCCAAGTAAATTTAAATCTATATACCATGAAAAGAGGCATTTTATTAGTTATGGCAATAACCATTTCATTAATATCTCACGCACAAAGCGGTACGATAAAAGTGTTCAACGGTAAGGTTATTGAGGGAGATTTCTTTCTTAAGAAACTCTACTTTTTTGACAACTTCACAGATGGAAGAATCAGACTCTCGGATGGTACGGTTTACGAAGGAAAACTAAATGTAAATACAATGACCCAATCTGTAAGGGTCATCACAGATACAAGAGATACTATCTCTATAAAGACGGAGAGGATGGTAGAGACAATTAGCGCAGGAAACTCCTTCTTCTTTAAGATGAATGGCTTTTATATTCAGGTATTGAATACAGACGGGTTTTCATCTCTTGGAATCTCCAGAGTTATGAAGATTGGACAGGAGCGGATTGAGGGTGCGTACGGTGGAAGTAATGAGGTCTCTTCAATTGCAAAGTTGTCATCTGTAGATGTAGAGAACAGACTTGAGATGATAAAGGGAAGCAGTAATGTGAAATATGACTATATAGAGAAGCTATATCTTATTAAGGACGGCAAGTTACTCCCGGTTACCAAGAAGAATATCCAAAAATTATACCCAAAAAAGAGGGCTTTAATTGATAAATACATCTCAGAAAACAACACCAGATTCAATAATAATGAGAGTGTTATTAATCTCTATAACTTTATTGTAAGTAACAATTAAAGATCTGGGAACAGCTTTTAGCAGCTGCTTATGAAATTAAGAAAAAAGGGGATGCATTTTGCAACCCCTTTTTTTGAAGATATCTTTTAATAATTTACTACTGATGTCCTGATACTATGCTATCCGGAGATATTTTCTTTACAAGTCCCTGAAGAACACTTCCGGGACCAAGCTCTACAAACTCCCTTGCTCCGTCGCTCCACATTTTCTCAACAATCTGCCGCCACTTAACAGGAGCGGTTAACTGGGTAATAAGGTTCTCCTTTATGGCAGATGGATCGGTATTAGGTAATGCATCTACATTTTGATATACCGGGCAGAGTGGTTTTACAATTACTGTTGCCTCAATAGCCCTTGCCAACTCCTTTCTTGCCGGTTCCATCAAAGGGGAGTGAAATGCACCTCCAACAGCAAGAATAAGTGCTCGTTTAGCTCCCGCTGCCTTAAGCTGCTCACATGCTTGTGTTACAGCCTCAATACTGCCGGATATTACAATCTGTCCATTACTGTTAAAGTTTGCAGGGACAACTATACCCTCAACAGATGAGCAGATCTTCTCAACAGTTTCGTCATCGGAACCAAGGACTGCAGCCATTGTCGATGGCTCTGCTTCACAAGCTTTTTGCATCGCTCCCGCTCTTGCAGAGACAAGCTTAAGCCCATCTTCAAAACTCATCGCTCCTGCAGCAACGAGTGCACTGAACTCTCCGAGTGAGTGGCCTGCCACCATATCGGGATTGAAGTTATCTATACATTTGGATAGGATAACGGAGTGAAGAAAGATTGCGGGTTGTGTAACTTTTGTCTGTTTGAGCTGCTCTTCTGTCCCTTCGAACATTATATCTGTTATACGAAATCCAAGAATCTCGTTTGCCTTTTCAAACATCTCTTTTGCAAGAGGATAATTATGGTATAGATCCTTGCCCATACCACTGAATTGTGCCCCCTGACCAGGGAATACGAATGCCTTCATATGTTAAAGAATTGATGAACCGCAAAGATACATTTTTTAATGAATTTAAAATATCTATCTTTGCGATCCTGTGACGGCCCCGTAGTTCAGCTGAATAGAACGTCAGATTCCGGTTCTGAAGGTCGGGGGTTTGAATCCCTTCGGGGTCA
>JAUYTB010000259.1 GCA_030695305.1 Bacteroidales bacterium | reverse complement strand
GCACAGGTGTGGAACCATACATTCTATTTTTACTCTTTTAGACCTGCTAACGGAAACGGTATGCCAAAAGGTGAGCTTGCCTCTGCCATAGATAAGAAGTGGGGATCATTTGATGAGTTTAAAAAGGAGTTTAATGCTGCCGCTCTCTCACTATTTGGATCGGGATGGGCATGGCTTGTAAAGAGCCGGGAGGGAGAACTCAGTATTATTAAGGAGAGTAATGCAGGAAACCCACTGACAATGGGCTATGTGCCTTTAATGACTTTTGATGTATGGGAACATGCTTATTATCTTGACTATCAGAATAGAAGGGCAGACTACCTTGCGTCACTCTGGACAATACTGGACTGGGGAGTGATATCTGCCCGCTATTAAAAGGGTTATTACCTCTTCTCTGCTTTGGCAAGAACCTCCCTCTTAAGCAAGAGAGACATCATTACCGTCCTCACTACCAGATGTACCATATAGGCAGCAAAGAGCGCCTGGAGTGCAAACATGCCCTCTAATGCATAATAAGATATAAAGAATGAGGCAGCCGATAACAGCATGGTGTTGCGTATTGCCACCGAGGCAGTTGCTCCTATAAAAATACCGTCTAGAATAAAGGCAATACAGCTAAGTAGCGGGACAATAAGAAGCCATGGCAGATAGCTCTTTGCTGCAGCGAGTACCTCCGGGTTGTTGGTCATAAGGCGAAAGACCGGTTCTCCTGCAAATGCATAAAGAATAGTTGAAATAAAGGCAATTACAAATGTCCATATAAAGAGGATACGGATAGCTTTTTTAAGAGAGAAGATATCCCTGGCTCCCACAAAACGTCCCACAATTGCCTCTCCTGCGTATGCAAATCCATCTACAAAATAGGAGTAGAGGAGCATAAGCTTCATCATTATTGTGCTTACCGCAAGAAGATCGTCTCCGTATCTTGCAGCGATGCTTGTAAACCCCGAGTAGACAAGCAACAGAGAGGTAGATCGGAGAAAAAGATTTCCGTTTAGAACAAAGAAGTTTTTCATCTCCTTAATCTTGAGACTAGCCTTAAGGTTTATGTAGTGAAAAAGCTTTCTGTAGTAGGCAAATATCAGTATCAGAGCTACGGCAAGACCTGTATATTGCGCAAGCAGTGTACCCAATGCGATTCCGGGAATACCCATATTCATGCCAATGCCAAAAAAGATACTCAGAATCAGGTTTAGTACATTGACTGTAACATCTATTACCATCGGGCTAATCGTATTCTGCATCCCGATAAACCACCCTTTGAAAACAAATAGCGACAGAGTAGCCGGAGCTGCCCAAATTCGAATAAAGAAGTACTCTCTTGCAAGTGTCTCTACCTGAGGGGTGCACTCTACAATCAGAAATGCGGTCTCAAGATAGGCAAGCTGTATTATCCAGATAAACATTGCAGAGAGAAGGGCTGTGCCAATTGCCTGTACAAGAATGCGAAATGCATCTCTAAAATCTCTCCGGCCATATGCCTGTGCAGCATAGCCTCCAGTCCCGACTCTAAGAAATCCCATATTCCAGTAGAGAAGATCAAACAACATGGTGGCTATTGCGATTCCTCCTATACTCGCAGCATCTCCCAATCTGCCTGCAATAGCAAGATCGACCATGCCTACAAGAGGAACTGTTATGTTCGCGAGAATGCTGGGGCCGGCAAGTTTCAGGACTCTTCTGTTCATCTGTATTTATCCTCCCCTTCCAGCATACTTAGGTATGATATATATCTCTCCTCGGTAATCTCTCCCTGCTCAACTCCCCTTTTAACTGCACAATCCGGCTCGTGAGTGTGGGTGCAGGGGGCAAACTTGCAGTTATTAAGAACACGAAGCATCTCCGGGAAATAGTGGCTAAGCTCCTCTCTCTCCATCTCTATAAGACCGAACCCTTTTATCCCTGGTGTATCTATAATAAATCCGCCACTGAACAGAGGGTGTATTTCGTAAAAAGTTGTTGTGTGCTTGCCCTGTCTGTGATAATCGGAGATCTCTCCGGTTCTGAGAGTTAGATTGGAGTCAAGAGCATTTATCAAAGATGATTTTCCAACTCCGGAGACTCCGGAGAAGAGTGAGACCTTACCCTTGCACTCCTCTCTAAGCAGATTTGTGTTGATCCCCATCTTGCCGGATGTCTCTATAATTTGATAACCAGCACTTTCGTTATAGATATATTTGAAATCATCAAGAGAATCAGAGCTCTCATTTCCAAAAAGATCAATCTTGTTGAGAACTATTTTTACAGGTATCTTATAGGCCTCACAGGTAACAAGAAAACGGTCAATAAACTCAAATTTTGTCTCGGGAAAACTGAGAGTAACCAGGAGAAAAACCTGATCTAAGTTTGCTGCTATAATGTGGGCCTGTCTGGAGAGGTTGGTGGATTTGCGGATAATGTAGTTTTTTCTCGGGAGAACTTCTGTAATTACTCCGCGGGTATCTCCCTCTTTTTCATATAGAACACGGTCTCCCACAGCGATTGGGTTTGTGGTACTGCCACCCTTAAGGCGAAGCTTACCCTTAAGAACACAGGTTTTTACATCCCACTCCGGCAGGTTGCTTACCAGATATTGACTTCCGGTGTGTTTAACTACTGTTGCCTCTTCTGTTTTTTTATTTTCCACGGCCGCGAATATACGAAATTGTTGAAAAAGGGTTAGCTTTGCCCAAAAATAATTCTTTTTGTATGTTTACCATTAGTGAGATAGATTCAATAGTAGAGAAGGGGATCTTCTCTCTTGATCTTAAGGGTGAGCCGGGTGAGCTTTACAATCCCATAGAGTACCTTATATCAATTGGAGGTAAGAGATTACGCCCAAAGATAGCCATTCTTACATATAACCTCTTCTCCGACAAAATAGATCGTTCGATCATCTACCCTGCATTGGGTCTTGAGATCTTTCACGGATTTACATTGATTCATGACGATATAATGGACAATGCAGAGATGAGACGTAACCAACTAACTGTCCATAAGAGGTGGAATAACAACATAGCAATACTATCGGGAGATGTAATGTGTATAAAATCTTATCAGTATGTTTCTGAGGCACCGGCAGATAAGCTTAAAAAAGTAATTGACCTCTTCTCCCTAACAGCGGCTCAGGTTTGTGAGGGGCAGCAGTATGATATGAATTTTGAGTCCCTCTCTTTTATAACTATGGACGATTATATTAAGATGATAGGGCTTAAAACTGCCGTACTTATTGCGGCTTCTGCAAAAATCGGATCAATTATTGGAGGAGCTCCCTCTGCCACATCGGATGCCATATATAACTACGGATATCAGCTTGGTCTTGCGTTTCAGATAAAGGATGATTATTTTGACAGCTTTGGAGATAGTGCCCTTTTTGGAAAGAAGATTGGAGGGGACATTATCTGCGGAAAGAAGACATGGCTGCTTGCAGAGTCACTCAAAAGATGTGACCCGGCAAAAAGAAAGACTCTTCAAGATCTTATCAGGAGAAATGATATCGGAGAAAAAGAGAAAATTGAGAGGGTTCTCTCCATCTTTGATGAACTTGGCATAAAGAGTGCAGCAGAGGAGGCGATGGATAGCTATCACAAAAAGGCGATAGATGCACTAAGCACCGCTTCACTAAGTAAAGATCAGAGAGATCGTCTTATTGAGTTTGCAGATACAATTATTAACAGAGAAAAGTAGATTAAAAATTTGGTTATGTCATTCAGCTCCAATTGTAATACAGTATTTGACAGAAGTGTCAATGATTATCATATTAGCGACAACACTGATGCTCCATGCGTTAACCCTTATCCGGAGAGAAGTTTAGAGTGGTATCTCTATGCCAAAAATTGGATTGATGCTGTTCAGTGGCATCTGGAGGATATTATCAGGGACCCGGGAATTAATCCTGTTGATGCCCTTGCCATTAAAAGGAGAATTGACCTCTCAAATCAGGAGAGGACAGATATGGTAGAACTCATTGATAGCTATTTTATGGAGAGATACTCATCTGTAAAAGTATCTGATGGAGCAACACTTAATACAGAGACCCCTGCGTGGGCGATAGATCGCCTCTCAATTCTTGCACTTAAGATTTTTCATATGAGGCAGGAGAGTCTCAGGAGTGACGCATCAGACTCACATAAGAGGGTGTGTACTGTTAAATATAAGACCCTTCTAACTCAGAGAGAGGATCTCTCCGGGGCAATTGATAATCTGCTTAACGATATAGAGAGCGGGAGAAGATTTATGAAGTTTTATAAGCAGATGAAAATGTATAATGACCCGGCCTTAAATCCTGTGCTTTATGCGGGAAAAACCTCATAAACATATAGTTGTTCTTCGTTTTTCTGCTTTGGGCGATGCTGCTATTGCATCTCCACTTTTAAAAGCTTATGCAACATCAAACTCAGATACCACATTTACCATGGTGTCGCATCCTATGCTCAGACCTCTCTTCACAGGATGTGATAACCTCAAATTCATAGCAGCAGACTTTAGAGGGGAGCATAAAGGGTTTCTCGGAATTCTTAAGCTCTACAGAGATATAATGAGAGTTCACCCAACGGCCATTGCCGATATCAACTCTGTTTTGAGAACTTTTATTTTAAGAGCACTCTTCCTCTTATCAATGGTTCCGTTTGCTTATCTCAGGAAGGGCAGGAGAGAGAAGCAGGAGCTCACACGGCGTAAAAACAAAAAACTTAGAGAGCTCAAATCTACAATGCGCCGTTACGAAGAGGTTCTGATCTCTCTGGAGTTAAAAGATATTGGCTTTAGCAGAGCCACATTAAGTAACAGTGAGAGCCCGGGAGCAGTTATGGCCTCTAACGGAGCTAATTTTGAACACAGCTGGGAGAAGATAGTTGTGGGTGTGGCTCCGTTTGCAAACAACAGAGGAAAGATATGGCCTTTGGATCTTATGGAGCAGCTTATTGCAAAACTAAGCTCCAACGGTAACTTTAAAGTGACTCTGTTTGGTGGAGGGAAAAATGAGGCAACTACTTTAAAGGGTTGGGAGATAAAGTATGCAAATATTAAGTCTGTTGCAGGAGATATCTCCTTTGAGCAGGAGCTTGATTTGATGAGTAGGTTAGATTTAATGATATGCATGGACTCTGCAAATATGCACTTTGCCTCTTGTGTGGGTATACCTGTTCTCTCCTTTTGGGGTGCAACACACCCTTATATAGGATTTTACGGATGGGGACAAAAGCTCACGATGGCGCTCCAGAGCTCTGTTGAGTGTCGTCCGTGCTCAACATCGGGTAAAAAAGAGTGTTTCAGGGGAGACTATTTGTGTCTCTACTCTATCACTCCGGAAGAGGCAGAGAGAAGGGTTCTCGGGTTTTTTAAAGAGAGATTGGAATTATTAAACAGAAAAGTTGAAGATTAGGATATGAGTAATGGAATAAAGGGGAGAGTTAGGGCACAAGAGATTGAGATTATGTCACCGGCAGGTAATTTTGAGTCTCTTATGGCTGCAATTCAAGGAGGCGCAGACTCTGTCTATTTTGGAGTCGGAGATTTAAATATGCGCTCTCACTCTGCCAACAACTTTACGATTGATTCGCTTGGGGAGATCTCGGAAATATGTAAAAAAGCGGGTATAAAGTCATATCTGACCCTGAATATTGTTTTGTAC
>JAUYTB010000258.1 GCA_030695305.1 Bacteroidales bacterium | reverse complement strand
AGCTTTTTTAAACGAATACGGTTTTATAAGAATCCATAGGTCTTTTTTAGTCGCCATTGCAAAAATTAAATCTTTCGATGCAGAATCCGTTTTTCTTGAAAACAATCAATTACCAATCTCACGCTCCTTTAGAAAATCTGTCCAAGCAATTTTGGGTAAGTAAAACTAAGAGAGACCATCTAATGTTTCAATTGAAAACAAATCATTTATTGAGGTCTTAAATACTGAGGAATCTATTATAGGTCTCATTATCTCTACTCCAACCAAGGTTCCCAAAGGGGGACCACCTTATTCCATAGCCTCGTTATGCGATTATTTTATTGTTTTCAAGTATTGGGCTGCAGTCATTACTGGCAACTTTGCTTTTTGAAAGTCTTTCAGGTTTCTCGTGATAATGGCATCAACTCCATTTTCTAATGCAGTGAAGTATTGTAAGGCGTCTTCATAATTCTTAAAGTCATTGTCGTTAAGCGATAGTCCTATAATTTTCTCATCAAGACTTAAAACCTTTACTATTAGCTTCAGTTTTCGAAGAATTAGTTTAGATTCTTCCGGTTTTTTTGATTGTAAAAGAATGTAGTTTGTATTAGCAAAAGTAAGAGCCGAAACGCTTAATCCTATCTTTTTTTTGTCCGCCAGAGTGAACAGTATTGCTGCTTCATCATAGAATGGGTCCCTTTTAGCAAGAAGGTCTATGATGATATTTGTATCTATAAAAAGCTTTTTCATTTATACTTTTCTGCCAAGTGGTTTGAATAATCCTTCCTGTAATTAAAATTCTCGTCAAGTTGAATAACTCCGCTAAGGCTTTCCACAAGAGGTGAAATTTCTGTCGCTACTGCTTTCTGCTTAGTTATTGATTCGAGATAGGACTCAACCACCTTAGAGAGGCTAATATTATTATTATGTGCATAATCCTTAGCCTTATCTATAACTCGTTTGTTTAGTCTTAAGGTTAATTTAGTTTCCATAGCATATTATTTACGTACAAATATAAATATTTTATACGTCATAGCCAAGAGTTTAAAACTCCCGCAAATACATCTTGTTCACCCACCAACTATTAAGTGCAATCTTGGCCCAGCCGGCCTCTTCCTCCAAAACGAAAACCTGATCGTCTTTGGCGAGCTTATTTACAATAGGATGATTGCTGCCCGGGCAAGATTTGTTACCCCCTGCACCGTTGTTGCGAAAACCATTGGTCAACCTAAACCAGTGGTGATAGAGTATAGAGTTTAAAGGGGGACCTTGGCAAGGGTTGTGGATCGGTTTTAATGAAAGTTAGTTTAGTTTGATTTTATTATACTCTTAACCATTAAAACAGCACCAGTAATAGTAATAATATTTATTGAAGGAATAATAAAAATAACCGGAATTACATTCACGTCATTCATTGCCATTGCAATAATTTTTGCAGTCAGTGCAGTCATTAGAATGGAAAGAAAAACAAGATAAATAGTTGAATACAGATACCCTTCTGCCTTTTTCTTAAGAAGTAAAATCCCCGAAACAAAACAAATTGGCAGCAATAATCCCAGGTCGAAACCTTGAACTATCAGTGTAGTATAGTGATCTAACTCTACAGGGTATATTGAGCCATCTAATAAGGGAGGTACAATGATGCTAAGCCATAAAAATGCAATTGAAACAGAATTAGCAATAAGAAACCAACCCACAAATTTTTTTGGGGTTTTTAATGAGAACATACTCACAATAACCAGCTGGCTTAAGCGCTTAATCGTCAAGAAAAATCCAAAGAAGGAGAGGCAAAGTAAAATAACATAAGGCAAAAACATTATGTTGTACATCCCCATAGCAGTATAAAATAGATAGGTTACCAAAAAATAACCTAATGTGCCGGCTAATAGAAAAAGAGCCCGTAAGGAATTTTTTCTGTAAGCTAATAATGATCCAATTAGCAGAGGTATTGCCACAAAAAGGGTTATGTAATCCTGCGCAATACCCTGTATAGCTACATCGGCTGACATATGGTGATAAATCCCTTTGCCATAAATTTCAATGGCTTGTCCGCGTATGGTTTCATACTCAAATACGCCTGGCCCAAAGTCAGATAAAATCCCAAAACTTGCTGCAATTGCAGAAAACAGTGTTATTAAAACTACAAATACAGAAATTGTATTTTTCTCTTTCATAATTCTGTTTGTTAATGTTTTTCCTCTGGTTTATAGGGTAAATGAGAGTCGTGCAGTACTATTTTTAATATGCCATCTTTATCTTTTGTGTAAGCAAAGGAGTATTCTACCTTAACATCATCGCCCCCTTTTGCAGGTGTAAAATAGTAATTCCCCATTGCAATAGCCATATTACCAATTATTTTTGTTCCGATGTTCTCCCATCGGACACTACTCCATGGTTTTATGGCAAAGCCATGGTCTTCCGGATAGTTTTGGTCTCCACCAATAAAATATGACAACGCTCCCAGAAAGTCAGTCCTAAACTGCTTTTCCGAAGTAAGTGTTGGTTTAAACAAAACACTCCCTTCCTGATAATTATAGAAGTTATTTATGTGCTGGGTGGCTGCCTCTTTAAAGTCACCTTTATCTGTATAAATTTTCCCAATGTGCACAATTCCCTCACCCCATGCCTTTTGTGCTTCCAACACCTCTTGTTCTTCAATGATAATTACCTCTGTTAGAGTAGTTGTCGCATTATCTTTGTGTGTGATTTGCTTGCAGGAAGTAACTCCTAACGAAAAAATTGCCGCAAAAACTAATGTTGCTAATGTCGCTTTCATTTTAAAAATTTTTAAATGTGTGACCTTGGCAAGGGTTGTGGACCTTGCATGCAAATTTAGGAATTTTAGAGGAGAAAAATTGGTCCTATTAAATTTTATTTAAAATTTCTATTATAGTTAAACTGGTGCTTAAGAGTTAGGATTTACAGATTTAAAGTGCTTCGATAGATAAAAGAAATACAAGGGTTGTGGACCACGGTCAATCATGGAGAGACTCTTTATCAACTAATTTAATCGTGTATGTCAACAATTCTGGTCCACCATAGTCTCCATGCCCTGGGACAACAGTTTTAATCTCAGGATATTTTTTAATTAGCTTCTCAATGGTCGTACCCCAATCATTTACAACGGCATCTGACAAGTTCCCTAATCCTTTGGAATCCATTGATTTAATAAGACATCCTCCAAAAAGGATCTCTTTACCCGTAATCCAAACGGTAATATTGTCGGATGAGTGTCCTGCTCCAAAATACCGGCAGTCAATTTGTTCGCCGTTAAAGTTAAATAGCAGCGAATCAGTAAAAGAGATTGATGGTATTGGCAAACCAAGCTCTATGCATTTTTCAATGGTCTTTGAATTTGCTACAGATTCAACCCTGATGCTTTGTAAGTACCCCAATCCACCCAAGCAATCATCGTGAAAATGACCAATTATTAGTTTGGTCACATCCACAGACATCGAATCTTTTAAAAACCTTGTCAACCTCTCGGTTTTATCATTATCCATTGGAGTATCAATCATCAATGCCTCTCCATTTTTCACTATAATCAGTCCGTTCGAAGGGAATCTACCAAAATTTTCGAGAGAGTGCCAAGTTAAATGAATAAAAACTGAATCTTGAAGTTTAATCAATTGAATATCATTGTCAATCACAATTTTGTTATCACTCTTCGCAAATAGTTGTACTATTCCAATTAGCCCGAATATTGCGATTAAAAATCCTATTCTCTTCATCTTATCAATCATTTTTTAGTTTGTAGTTAATCTTTCTTCTATGCCGCATAGAGGACTTCGCATATGTTTCTGTACCATTACGATATTTAGGCACAAGAATTATCTGCTCCACGTCTTTATTTGTTTTAGGTAACTCATCCTTACAGTTGAAGGAATTATTGCATCACGAAATAATTTGCTTTTTTCGCTTTTCATTAGCAACTTACTCGCAAGTTTAACTTCCTCCAATGAGTCCCAATGCATAATCATTGTCCAAGAGTTATTTATCCCTTTCACTAGTTCCGAATCTATATAACCAGATTGCAACATATGAAATTCTATTTCTACCGACTCAACAATCTCTTTAAACGCTTCATTTGAAATAGATTCGTCAATTTCAAATGAGACAATCTCTGTTACTATACTCTTGTTCATAATAAATTTGTATTTAATTAATAATGGACAAAGTAACAGCTGTTGTTCATGATAGGATAGGAAAAAAACGACATGCTATCTTTTTGGTAAAATATCCAGAATCAAATCATTTTCCTTGAGTTGCTTTGCAGGTGTCTTTCCCATAAATGATTTGAAACTATTTATAAAGTGAGTTTGATCATAATAATTAAATTCATAACCTAATTGTGCCATTGAATTAACATTACCCATTCTTAGGCTCTTAATTGATTTCTGGAATTTGGTGTTCATTAAAAATGTTTTTGGGGTAATGCCTATATATTTTTTAAAGAAACGCTCTACGGTTCTTTGGTTGTAAAAATGATTTTTGCAATAATCTTTTATATTCAAGGTCTCTCCATGTGTCAAGAAATCATTAATGAGAGAATCATAATTCTTATTAGGCAATAATTTGAAATCAATAACATTTATTAGCAATTCTTCTATTATTGCAACTCTTTCTTTGTTTGATTCAACATCGGCCATTTCTTTTGCAATGTTTTTAAAGGCAGGTATAATTTGATCAATTAATACAATTTTGTTTGCGAATTTAGATAGAGGCTCTTTTATTACAGGATAAAACCCTGCTGGGGAAAATGAAATCCCAAAAACATTCAGAATCCCTTCTTGTTCTACAATCATAAAACTATCTTGTATCCCAATAAAGTGAGAATCTTTGAAGCACTCTTCTTTATTTGCACTTCTATATTTTATCGGGGCAGATAAGTTTATAATTAAATCGATGTTGTTCATTGGTATTAATTTGCCACAAATAGCTGTCTCCTTTTTGCTTTTGAGTGTCCAATAAAATTTAACCAGTTTTTTTAGGACTGGATTAATCGGGGTGTATCTCTTTAATATGAGACCTTGGCAAGGGTTGTGGACCTTGAATGCATTTGTGGACATAAGACCTTGGCAAGGGTTGTGGACCTTGCATACAAATTTAGGAATTTTAGATGAGAAAAGTTGTTGCAGCAAATACTATGTCCCGCAATAGGTTTTATAATTATGGTCGTAATTATTGGGTACGTATGAGTATTTTTCTATTTCATTACTAGATGAATAGGGTTGTTTTACCAGAGATAGAAGTTGGTTAAAGAGGGTGTAATTGTTTTCATCTGCCCCGGCCAAAGCCTTCTCTACAAAATAATTCCTTGGGATAAAGAGGGGATTTGTTTTGCCCATTAGAGCGGCAGCGGCCAAAAATCCCCCTTCACTCTCTTCCAGCCGCCGGGTCCAGTTTGTCAGCCAGGGGTTAAGGGGATCCAATTGCTGGGATGGACTCTCTTTGGTAGTGATGCCTCTTTTAAGTGAAGTAAATGTATTGGTATAGTCTAGTTCAAAACTCTTCATTGCAAGTAGCAGCTGATCGACTAAATCTCTATCCCCTGTTGCTGGCTTTATCAAACCAATTTTTGAAAACATCATGGCGTACCACCTCTCCATAAAGAGATTGTCAAATTTGTCAATTATCTCACGTGCAATCTCAATGGCTCTATTTTGTGACGGATTAAGAAGGGGCAGAAGTGTCTCTGCAAGTTTCACAATGTTCCATTTTATGATTGTGGGTTGATTACCAAATGCATAACGTCCCCCGGTATCTATAGAACTAAAAACAGTATTGAGATCGTAGGTGTTCATAAAACTACAAGGTCCATAGTCGAAGGTCTCACCAGATATGGAGGTGTTGTCGGTATTCATTACTCCGTGAATAAAACCAACTCTCATCCAGTTTATTATAAGGTCGATTTGCCGGTTCATAACGTATTCGAGCATTTCGGCAGCAGGGTTGTTGCTGTGCAAAAGAGAGGGAAAATGACGTTTAATGGTATAGTTTAAAAGGGATTCCAAATCGTTAGGTGAGCCATAATAGTGTGCATATTCAAAGGTCCCTACCCTAATATGGCCAGACATAATCCTGGTAAGCACAGCTCCATCATGAGTTCTATCGCGGTACACCTTTTCTCCGGTCTTTGTAACAGCTAAACTTCTTGATGTAGGTATACCAAGATAAAACATAGATTCGCTCATTAGATACTCCCGAAGCATAGCACCCAGGGTAGCTTTGCCATCTCCCCTGCGGGAGTATGGTGTTATTCCGCACCCCTTTAACTGCATATCATAACGTTTACCTAAAGGGCTAACGTGCTCGCCAATAACTATTGCGCGACCATCTCCCAACATTGTAAAGTGGCCAAACTGATGCCCGGCGTATGCCTGAGCGAATGGTGTTGTGTTCTCGGGTACCCGGTTTCCGGATAACAACTGACTCCACTCTTGTGGATTGGTTGTGTGCCCGAAGATATCTTGACCCAACTCCTCATTGAATAGTACTACCTCCGGATTTGGGACAACAGAGGGGTTGACGTTACTATAAAACACTTGAGGGAGAGTGAGGTAAGTGTTATCGAAATTTAAAATCTTATCTACCATAAAATGACACCTTGGCAAGGGTTGTGGACCTTGAATGCAAATGTAGTTTCTCACGCAATATTCTGCAAATATATTGAAGGGAGACCTTGGCAAGGGTTGTGGACCTTGCATGCAAATGTGGATTCTCGCAGCAGATCATTTTTTTATGCTGCCGGCTGTTATACAACCCCCTTAATCACAACGGGCAACGTCCATCCTCATCCGCTCACAAGTCCGCTACTTGCGGCTGAGTTTGCCCTACTTGTGATTAGGGGTTGTTT
>JAUYTB010000253.1 GCA_030695305.1 Bacteroidales bacterium | reverse complement strand
TAACCAAGAGAGAACCTATCTCTGTAATTGTGAATCCCTCGCTTACAGCTAACTCCTCTACTTTTGAAACTCCATGCGGCTCTACGGCAATAAGAAGGCCTCCGCTGGTTTGAGGATCGCATAAAAGAGCTCTCTGAGCCGAAGTCATATCTGATACCTTCTCTCCGTAGCTGGCGAAATTTCTATTGGTTCCGCCGGGGATACACTCTTTAGCGATATACTCTTCGCATCCCGGAATCCGGGGTACTTTAGAGAACTCAATCACTGCCTTAAGGCCGCTTCCCTCTGCCATCTCCATAGCGTGACCTAAAAGACCGAATCCGGTAATATCTGTCATAGAGCACACCTCATCAATCTCAGAAAGCTTAATTCCGGCACTGTTAAGGGTGGTCATAAGTTGGAGTGCTTGCTTTTTATCTTCATCAGAGGCCATTCCGAATTTCTCTGCTGTGGTTACTAGGCCTATTCCTAAGGGTTTAGTCAAAAATAGACGACACCCAGCTTTAGCCGAGTTGTTCTTTTTAACCAGAGAGCTTTTGATGATGCCGGTAACAGCAAGACCAAAAATTGGATCGGCACTGCTTATACTGTGTCCACCGGCTAGTGGAATATCTGCCAAATCGCATACCGATCTTGCTCCGGAGATTACCTCTCCGGCAATTGAGGCCGGAAGTTTATCCAGCGGCCAACCAAGAATAGCTATAGCCATTAAAGGTTTGCCCCCCATAGCATATATGTCTGATATAGCATTTGTTGCAGCAACTCTGCCAAAATCGAACGGATTATCCACAATTGGGGTGAAAAAATCTGTGGTACTCACGATAGCTCTTCCGTCTCCAATGTCATAGACGGCAGCGTCGTCCCGGCTGTCGTTGCCAACAAGGAGATTTTCGAATGCTCTTTGTGAGCGGCTGTTTTTTAGAATCTCTTCTAGATCTTTAGGTGCTATTTTACATCCACATCCCGCTCCCGGACTGAATTGTGTGAGTCTAATGGTTTTCATCTAATTCTAAACTATAGATTTATGATTTTTGTGGTGTTGTGTTGAACATCAATTATATCTAACATAGTTCCAACGGTACCACATACAAGCTTCTCCAATAAGTTATAAAAAATAAGGCAGGTTTTACAGATTATCACTTTACAACCACTCTCCTCTAAAGCTTTAAGCTCCATACAGACAGGAGACCCTTCGCACGCAAGCTTTACACCATCGGCATAAAGGCAGATATATGCCGGGACTCTGTTTTCGCTCTTTAATAGGGTAAGATAGTTTTTTACAAGGATGATACTAAGCTCAGGGGAGCCCTCTCCCATTCCCTCCCTATTAATCATTACTGCAATCTTATTGCCTAAGTTGTTAGTGATCATAATATTAAAAAATTAATTCTTTTGCTGCATCCTTTAGTTTTTGGAGACACACCGTGGAGTTTGATCCGTCAAAATTTATGGAAAGGAGTTGATTCAGTTTCTCCCTAAACCTTGTTTCAAGCTGGTTCCCATATGCTTTATCGTAATAAAGCAAAGAGATCTCCGCCGCACTTTTTAAATCTCCTCTCTCGCACGCATCCAGTGCCAGTTTACACTTATCGTAGCCGAGACGTTTCTCTATCTTTTTGATTGAGGCACAAAGCTTATCCACAGGATAGCATCCATAATCTCTCATAAGTCTCTCTACCCGCGTCTCAAAAGATGCCTCAACCTTAACAAGTGGCGAAACTCTCATCTGCTTCCATAAAGGTTCCGGAATAAATACCTTGCCGATATTTCTACTCTCATCCTCTATCCATACAACACTCTCTCTATCCAGTTTTTTTATCTGTGAATACAAAAGATTTTCGAAATATTCGTTTGACGGCTGATCTGGTTGTCCTATAGCTCCAAAAGCAGATCCCTTATGTTCTGCAATTCCCTCAAGATCCAGAACCTGTTGGCCGCTATCCTTAAGAATTTTGAGAAGATCTGTCTTTCCAGATCCGGTATAACCGCCCAGGAGAATTATTTTGAGAGGTGTATCAAAGCAAGAGAGAATATAGCTTCTGTAGCTTTTATATCCACCAATAAGAAGAGTGCTCTTTATCCCTACATTCTCCAACAGCCATGCCATTGATGAACTTCTCATACCTCCTCTCCAACAATGTATAAGGAGCTCTTCACTATGCAGATCCAGAGCAAATTTTGTGAATTTTGCAAGTTTAGGCCCCACTATCTCCAAGCCACGCTGAACAGCTTTTACTCTGCCTCGTTGTTTGTAAATTGTTCCAACTTCTGCCCTCTCATCATTTAGAAAGAGGGGTAAAGAGAGAGCCCCGGGGATATGAGCGTGCTCATACTCTCCCGGGGATCTGACATCTATTATTGGGAATTGTTTAGATAACTCTAAGAACTCCTCTATATTAACCTCTTTTGGCATAGTCTTTTCCCTACGACAAAAGTAGTCATTTTTTTAGAAATTAAATTTCAATCCAAGAGCAGGGATCAAAGCGGTCGCTTTGTAGTCTCCCATAAAGTTAACATTTGGGTTCCATGTTTCAGGAACATAACCTCTAATTTTTTGTCCTACAAGTGCCTGGAATCCAAAATCTATAGTTAGCATATCAATTGGCTTGTACGAGAAACCGGTTGTAGCACTAAACTTATTTGCTCCCGGAGTTTCCGGCCCATAAAGTTGTGTGTCAACAGGAGTTGTGTCGTAGATTGCTCCAAAGCGCCATGTGAACTTATCGCTGCATGCATATTCGCCACCAATACGGTAGATCATAGTGTTTTTGAAGTTCTTGTTTGAAACAAGTTTAAGATTACCAACATCGCTTCCAAATTGAATAGTAAGATTATCGTATGCTTTCCATCCTACATACTGCAACTCGGCAGAGAGGAGTAGTCTCTCGGATGTTTTGTACGCTATACCAATGTTAAGATTTGATGGAATAGGAAGCTCTGCTGCAAAGTTTTTGCCATCTATAGGAGGAATAGGAACAGCTCCCGGCATCATTGTATTTACTGTAGTGATCATAGATTGCATCTCCGGACCTGCATATGCTACGCTGGCAGTTCCCTCCTCTACCTTCATCATCACTTTTGAGCGGTAAGATATACCAATACTCAAATCCTGAGTAGGGGAGTAAAGAATTCCCGCATTGAAACCTACGGCCATAGTAGATTTTCCCTCTAGTTTTGCAGTTACAGACGGAACATTGGCATACATATCCAATACACTCTTGAATGCAGGGTTTAGGCCTCCCAGAGCGTTAAGTGCACCCATTCTTGTTAGTGCTCTCTCAAGAGTAAAGTCTCCGAAATCTACCATAACTCCCGCTCCAAAGCTAAACTTCTCATTAAGTTTATATGAGATTGTTGGCTGAACAGAGAAGGCCTTTAGCGAGATATTCTGTACATGATGCGCTCCAACCCAATTATTGGGCCATACGAGAGAATTACCTACAGGATTTGTGATACTTATACCGGCAAAAAACTTTTCGCTGATTCTGAAACCGGCATAGCCGAAAAGAGGCGTTCCAACAGGATTGTCGCTATCTACCGAGAAAGAGTCATTCATATACTTAACTTTGGAGAAGATAGCATTTGCACCCAAAGAGATCTCATATTGACCTTTCATAAAAGAGAGGCCTGCAGGGTTAAATAACATACTCTCCGATCCAAGCTTCATCGCTGTTCCGAGATGTCCCATTCCAACCTGGCGGGCACTTTGTGAATTTATTTGGTAACCCTCAGCCATAAGACTAAGGCCAACAAGGTTAGCTAATAGAATTAGCGATAGTTTTTTTAGTTTCATAATTTAATAATTTTGATTGGAGCAAATCTAATATTTTAATGTAAAGATTGTTCTCGAAATACCGGATAATAATTAACGGCCAAAATAACAGACAATTATAATTTCACTTTTAAGTGTAATTAATATAATTATTATTTTGGCCGCCTATTTACTCCTGCTTAGTTGTTATTGAGATGTGGTATCTCAACTTCGTCGCGGTAGTCTCCAATTAGATGTTGGCTAAAGTAATCTGCCATTCTCCAGAAGAAGTACTCTGTCATATCTCCAAAAGCGTGTCTCTGACCCGGAAGAACCAACATATCAAAGCGTTTGTTTGCACGAATAAGAGCATTAACCATTCTGTATGTGTTTGCCGGATGAACATTGTTGTCAATATCTCCGGTAACAAGCATTAGTCTGCCTTTTAAGTTCTTAGCTATCTGCGAGTTGCGATCAATGCTATATTTAAAGGTTGTATCACCCTTCTCTGTTATTGACTCAAGAACCCCATGATGCTGTTCGCTCCACCAGCGGTTATAGATGTTATTCTCATGATTACCTGCACTTGATACTGCAACTTTAAAGAAATCCGGATATACCAGCATTGCTGCGGTTGACATAAAGCCGCCACCTGAGTGGCCATGAATGCCCACTTTATTGATATCAATAAACTTATGTTTAGCGGCCAGTTTCTCTACCACAACTTTCTTATCTTCTAGTCCGTAGTCTCTGAGGTTCCCATATCCGTAGTTGTGATACCACTTGGAGCGGGCAGGGTGTCCTCCCCGGTTTCCTACAGTTATAACTATGAACCCAAGCTGAGCAAGTCGGTCAACTCTATCCATACTCTTTGTCCATGAGGCATTTACTGCCTCTGTCTGAGGACCGGGATAGACATACTCAATAATAGGATAAAGCTTTGTTGAGTCAAAATCGAATGGTTTGTACATAACACCATAAAGGTCTGTTTTACCATCTCCTGCCTTAACTTTAAATCTCTCCGGGAATCTATAACCCATTGCAAAAAGTTGACTTAAGTCTGTCTCTTCAAGGTCGCGTATCCTCTTTCCCGTGTTGTCGTAAAGGGCAGATTTTGGAGCTGTATCTACTCTGGAGTAGTTGTTTACAAAGTATTTGCCATTATCGGATGTGTTGGCGTCGTGGTTAAAATCTCCGGGATTTAGCAGTTTAAGATTGCTTCCGTCAAAATTAACTCTGTACTGATGTGTATAGTATGGGTTCTCACCCGTCTCTTTTGCGTTTGCGGTAAAGTAGACTACCCTTTGAACAGGATCAACAGCAGATACATCCTCTACATGAAACTCACCGGAAGTTAGCTGTTTCTTTAGATTACCATCTCCGTCATAAAGATATAAGTGGGCCCATCCGCTTCTCTCAGACCAGAAGATAAACTCATTCCCATTATTTATTAATCTTACGGGACGAGACTCTATGTATGTGTTCATTCTCTCTTTTACAAGAGGTTTAACCGAATCGGCTCCGATATATGCAACGCAGAAATCCATTCTCTTAAGATCGCGGCTCACTCTTGTTACATAAAACTTGTTCTCATCTCCAAGCCATACATTATGTCTGATCTCATCAAAAGCATTCTTCTTAAGGGCAGGTTCGGTACTAATTCTTATCTCCTGATCTTTGAATGCACTTGCGCTGATCTCTTTATAGCTCTTACTCTCCAGATCGAAGAGGTAGAGGTGTCTTGATGGTGCCTCTGACTCTCCCGGCATATGGTACTTATATCTTTCAAGTTTTGGTCTTGGTTCACTAAGAACATTAATAACCCACAGGTCTTTAACTTTTGAGGTGTTGCTTCTTATGAAAGCAAACTTTTTTGAGTCGGGAGACCATACAATAAATGCTCCTGATCTCTTATTCTTCTCCTTATCTGTGGCATAAAAATCACTATTGCCAGATCCAAAGCCAAAATCGGAAGTTCCACCTGTAGTCAATCTGTGCTCCACTATGGTTGAATCCTCGTCATTGATCCTTGCTTTCTCAAAGTTCTCCATATCCATGTAGTACAGATCAAAATCCCTAGAGAAAACAACAGTACTCTTGTCCGGAGATACACTCCCCCAGTTGGGATATGGCTTGGGGCTCTTATAATCTGCAATCTCTGTGAGCTTATTAGTTGCTATAACGTACTCGAAACCGTGTATCTTTTTCTCCTTTTTTGGTTTCCCGCTCTTCTCATCCTTAACCTCTACATCTACTGTGCTGATAATCTCAAAAGTAAACTTTATATCATCTACAAGTTTTAACTTTTGAAGAGGAATATTCTGAGCGTCGAAAGGATCTTTTACAATCTCTGTAAGCTCTGCAGCCAACTTTGCGTTGTCAAATATCTGTTTTTTAGTACCTGTTGCAGGATCTACAATATAAAAGAGAGTTCCGTCCGGAGTTTGCCAGGCATACCAGAATTTGTCGGAATTCTTAAACCAGTTAGGTGTAACCGAAGTCGAGAATACCATCTTGTTTACTCTTTTTGGCGAAAATCTTGCAGCAAGATCGTAGTTTGCTGTCGTTACCGGAGTCTGCTGTGCCCAGCATAAGAACCCGGTAAAAATGATTAAAAGTGATAGAATTGTTCTTTTCATTGTAAGTATTAGTTGAAATTATAAGCTAAGTATTGAGAATATGTTGTAAATCTATTGCAAATCGCACAAAAATACAATTAATTTATAATCTACAAACTCCATTCACCCACCTCCATGTCTTGAAGTGCTCCGTTCTCCACGCGGAACCGGATAGCTGTCCTCACTTTATGAATCCCCTGTATGCCTGCTGCACCGGGATTTATACATATAAGGTTGTTCTGCCTGTCGTTTATAACTTTTAGAATATGAGAGTGTCCGCAGATAAAGACATCGGGTCTGTGGGCGGCAATCAGTTGCATGGCACGATAGTCGTATCTGCCTGGATATCCCCCAATGTGGATCATTAGAAAGCGCATCCCCTCAATTGCAAAGTTGTGGATATAGGGGTGAACCAGCCGAACCTCATGTCCGTCACAGTTACCATAAACCCCTTTCAAGGGTTTGAATGAGGAGATGGCATCAGATACCGCAATGTTCCCGAAATCGCCTGCATGCCATATCTCATCTACATCTTTAAAGAACTCCCGGAGTTTATTGTCAAAAAAACAGTGCGTATCCGAAAGCAACCCAATATAAGCCATTCTTTAGTAGGGAATTAGTATTATGATTTACAACTTTATGACAATCTTTCTCTTGTAAAGGAAGATAGCCATACCTGTAAAGACCGAGACATAGATTAGAGCATAGAGCAACGACCCCCACTCATTATGCCCAAGCAGAGAGACGCATACATTTTGATAAAACCAGTTGGAGGCACTTATAGTAACCTCTTTAATTGATCCATCATCTTGAGATACAAGTGTTTGCCATTTAATTATACGACCAAATGTTTTTGCAAAAATCGCTGCCATTACAAAGGCAAATAGAGGATTGAGGCCTAAGGCCTTGAATGGGAAGAAGATTTTCTCCTTTCCTTTGATATCTATAAAATAGATAAATAGAGAGAGCAATAAGACAGACCATCCGCCTGCGTAGAGAACATAGGATGGAGTCCAAAGTGGTTTGTTTATGGGAATGATAGCACTTAGTACAACACCTGCTCCTAAAGCGATAAGACCAATTGTATAAAGATCGGCAACGGCATTGATCTTCTCCTTGCTTTTTCTGATTAATCCTCCAATCAGGTATCCAAAGAGCACTGTGGCCGATCCGGACAATACACCCAGCAACCCTTCTGGATCGAATGGCATTCCAAACCCTTTGTAAACATGTGTGATACCCACAATTGCCACATCAATATTTCCTGCTATTGTCCCCTCCTTTGAGAATGGGTCTTCGCCTCCGAAAATAACAAGAATAGACCAGTGAACAAACATTAACGTTATACCTGCAATAATTATCTTCTTTGGCTTTTGCAACCACAGTGAGAGAAGAGCGCCTACCAGGTAGCATAATGCGATTCTTTGCAGAACTCCGAATACTCTTAAGTTTTCTATGTAGACCATCCAGTTTGCTCCAAAGGAGAGCTCCGGATTTGGTGATGTGTTATAGAATGGAAATGCATTAAGAAGCAGGCCCGTAATAAATATCATAGCTGACCTTGTAACCACCTTCTTAACGGATGAGGAGTTAAGTGTATCGTTGTATTTTGCAAAAGCAAAAGCCAGAGCTGCTCCTACTATAAATAGAAAGAAGGGAAAGACCAAGTCTGTTGGAGTGCATCCATGCCATGCTGCATGTTTTAGTGGAGGGAAAATCTTTCCCCATGAGCCGGGGTTGTTTACGAGTATCATTCCGGCTATTGTCATACCCCTTAACACGTCCAGTGCGGTGTATCTGTGTGTGAGCTCTTTAACCATTTTTACAATCAATTATAGACAAAAATAACCTTTTTAAATATATTTGTACCCATTATGGAACTCTTTTTCACAAATAACATAGAGGGCGACAGAGCAACTCTGGACGCTTCGGAGTCTTTACACTGCACAAAAGTAATGCGTCATACGGTTGGTGGCAGGATAAATTTTACCGATGGTGCGGGAGGTCTCTACCTTGCAGAGATTGTCTCTACCAAAGGGAGAGAGACTCTTTTGCAGATTATAAGCTGCGACAGGGAGTACCAGAAGAGAGACTACTATCTCCATATGGCAGTGGCTCCAACAAAGAACCCGGATAGGTTTGAGTGGTTTATTGAGAAGGCGGTAGAGCTTGGTATTGATGAGATAACGCCGCTTGAGGGAGAGCACTCACAAAAGAGAGTATTCAAAAAAGAGAGAGGCGAGAGACTTATACTATCTGCAATGAAGCAGTCTCTTAAAACAGATCTTCCCGTTCTTAACCAAATGACAAAGGCCTCTGCCCTAATAAAGGATTATGAACAGAGGGAGGGTTGGACTAAACTTATTGGTCACTGTCGCGAGAGCAAAAGAGAGAGGGTAACAACTCTCCTCGAGCAATCAAAAAAGTTTCAGGGAGCGAACTACCCTCATAAGATTCTTATTATGATTGGTCCGGAGGGCGACTTCTCTGTTGGAGAGATTGAACAGGCCTTAAGTGGCGGCTTTTTAGCGTTCCATATGGGTGACTCCCGGATGAGAACAGAGACAGCAGCTCTCACCGCAGTTTCCGCTGTCTATCTCAGCTTTTTACCTTGAGATGATGTAAATAGTGTAGAGCACGTAAGTTGAGATTAGAATAAGGCCCTCAACTTTATCAATTCTCTGACCTTTACCCCTGTATGCAAAAAATAGTACCATAGCAGTTGCGAGTGCAGCCATAAGCCCATCTGCAATACTCTCGGGAGCAACGTAGAGGGGGGCGATTACCGAGCTGGCACCAAGGACAAAGAAGATGTTAAAGATATTGGATCCCACAACATTACCTATTGCGATATCACTATTGCCTCTTAATGCCGCTACTACACTGGTTGCAAGTTCGGGCAGCGATGTGCCAATAGCAATAATTGTCAGCCCGATGAGGTTGTCGCTAAAGCCCCACTGACGAGCAAGCACTGTGGCATTATCTACAATTAGATCTCCTCCGAATATCAGTGCCGCAAGACCCCCTGAAATCATTATCAACGAAATCCATAACGAGTATGTTTTTGTGTTGTGCCCGGTGGCATCATTCTCTTTGATGTCGCCTTTTTTTGCTGAGAGAAAGACGTAATAGAGGAAGATAGAGAAGAAGAGAAGCAGGATAAGCCCATCGCCCCTTCCAATAAATCCCTCAGTACCATCTAGAATAACATCGGCTGTTACAAAGATAAGTGCGGCAGAGGCCAGGATTGCATATGGAATCTCTATTTTTAACAGAGAGCTTTTAAGATTAATTGGTCGGGTAATAGCGGTTATTCCAATTATAGCCAGAAAGTTGAAGATATTGCTACCAATTACGTTTCCGATAGCCATACCCGCAGAGCCATCCAAACTAGCCATAATATTGACCGAAAGCTCCGGTGCCGATGTCCCGATAGATACCACTGTGAGTCCGATAATAAGATCGGAGATGTTTAATTTTTTTGCGATGGACGACGCCCCCTTTACCAGATAGTCTGCACCGGCAACAAGGATTAGGAATCCAACTAAAAGAAGAAGATAGTAAGTCATTTATATGGGTTTAGTCGCGTATAACCTTTACCTCTCCACCCTCACCCAGGAAGATTATGGATGATGGCTTGCCGGTTGAACCCTCTTCATGGAACGGATCTGCAACCCAGTCGGCAGCCGAGATAATATCGTCTTCGATATCTTCGTAATGGCGCGGGGTCTCCAATCCGGAGATGTTGGCAGAGGTAGCAACCACCGGTCTTCCGAAACGTGCAAGAAGAAGATTGCAAAAAGGATGGTCCGGTATCCTTATTGCTATTGTTCCATCGTCTGCAATAACATTGTGGGCGAGATTGAATGCCCCGGGATAGATAACAGTAAGAGGGTTAACACTCACCTCTGTTATCTGCTCTGCTATCTCTGAGACTTTTTTTACATGTCTGCACACCATATTCATATCTGATGCTAAGACAATAAGCCCGCTGCACTTTTTGCGCCTCTTGATTTTGCATAACTTCTCAACTGCAGATGCATTGGACGCATCGCAACCAAGTCCCCAGACAGTATCGGTTGGATAGAGAATAACTCCTCCACTGCGAAGAACCTTTACCGCCTCATCAACTGCTTTTTTTAGTTCCATCTTTCTCTTTATGTTTAGATATTGTTTTTGTGTAAAGATCAAATAATCTTTCGGTTATTTTATCGTTTCGAAACTCTTTTGCATGAATAAAACCTCTCTCTATCATACTCCTTTTTAAGGTAGGAGAGGAGAGCACCATCTCAATACTGTCTGCGATCTCTTTTGCAGATGATGGATTTGCATAGATTGCCGAGTCTCCTCCCACTTCCGGCATAGAGGATGTGGAAGATGTTATAACAGGAATCCCATAGGTTATACCTTCTAAAACAGGGGCACCGAAACCTTCAAAATGAGAGACATAAACAAGAGACTCTGCCAGTGAGTAGAGAGCAGGTAAAATGGAGAAGTCGGCATCGTGAACCATCCTCACCCTATCTTTAACCCCCTCCCTCTCTGCTGTTGCCATAACCTTATCGGCATATGGAGTCCATTTCCCAAAGCAGTAGAGATAGAGATCTTTTGGCAGATAGGAGAGGGCTTTAACAACACTCTCGGTGTTTTTTCTCTCCTCAATTTTCCCTACTGAGATTATAAATCTTTTTGGGAGAGAGTATAAAGATTTAGCTCTCTCAATTTGAGCTTTATCTGCAGGTTTGTAGAACTGAGGGTCACAACCCTGGTATATTATCTCAATTTTGGAGGGATCTGTTCCAAAAAAATGGGTAATATCATCTGCCGTCTGCCGGCTTACTGCAATTATTTTATCTGCATTGTTAATAGCGAACTTAGCCTTCTCTGTGCAAATAAACCTTTGAAAGGCATTATAGTAATTTGGGTATCTTAAAAAGATAAGATCATGAATCGTAACAACCTTTGCACTCTCAATATTACAGAATGGTAACTCTCCGTTTAGGCCGTGAAAGAGCTCTATATGATCTCTGTTCATCTGACCGGCCATTCCGTAAGACCGCCATAATGACGATGATACCTTCAACAATCCCTCCGGTTTACGTATTGTGATATTTGCAGCCCTTGCAAACTCTTGCAGAGGGTGATCTCTGTATTTTGGAGTGTAGAGGAAATATTCGTTATAGTTAAACAAATGCGACAGAGAGGAGATTGTGAAACGGCTGTAGTTTCCCAATCCGGTAAAGTTGGTAAATGCCCTCTTGGCGTCAAATCCGATTTTGTACATCTTTAGGGGATAATAAGTTCTGAGATAACCGGGTAGTGGTCGGAAAAACCCTCTCCCGGAGTTCTGTGGCTTATACTCCATATTGGAGCGGGGTAGAGGATGTAGTCAATTCTTAGCAGCGGCCAAAGGAATGAGTAGGTTGCACTGAATCCTCTGCCGGACTGCCGGAAGCTGTCTTTTCTGTCGGATGTTAAACTTTTATATGTATATGACATTGGTGTGTCATTGAAGTCACCGCATATTATTGCCGGATGGGTAGAGTTTTTTGCATGGATAAGGATTGAATCTGCCTGCAATGCTCTTTTGCGAAATGTTCCTGCCAATTTGTCGTGAACCTCGTAGATCTCTTCTGTTACCTTACGGCTCTCTCTCATCCTCTTCATAAGTGCTGTGAACGAGATGCTGTGAGACTCCAGATGTGTGTTGTAAACTCTAATAGTTTTGCCAAAATGATCGATATCGGTATATATACAAAGATTTGTGCTACCTCTAAAGGTAATTTTTCCTCCGTTGGATATCGGGAATTTGCTGAGTGTAATATTACCAAACCTTGCACCTTTTCTGGTTTGGAAAAGATGGTAGTATCGATAGGGGTAATCTTTGAATATTAAGCTTATATGAGCAGTATCCTTTACAAAAAACTCCTGGAGGCATGCAATATCTATCTTCTCATTACGAAGAAATGTTGCAACATTCGCAGCAGAGCTCTCTGGATTCTTATCGTTGCCCTGTGAGAAGAGTCCAACGTTGTATGTGCATACCCTTAGAGATATCCCTTCGTCTCCACGCTGTACCTCTCCCCATCGGATAAAGAGCTCTGCAAAGAGAATTGAGGGAAGCAGGGCAATGAAAGTTATCCAGGTAGCGCCTGATCTTCTGACAACCCCTATAATAAGCAGCAGCACATTAAAGAGGGCAAGGGGTATAAAGTATAGCCCGAAAAAGAGGGGGATTGATGTAAAAGATGGATTGATATATATTGAAATATAAGAGATTGCCAGAGAAAAGGCCGCCACAATAATTATTATGCGGAAAATCAGAGAAGGAAGCCAGTGTGATCGTTTTCCCTTTTTACTCATTTGCTTTTAAGTTTTTGGTATTAATTTTTTCCCCTTAACTCTATGCTGTTATCTCTTGTCGGTGTTTTTAGAAATACATTCTGTTGTTTTTCTTCCAGTATATTATGAGCAGATACCCAAAGAGCATCCCTCCAAGGTGTGCAAAGTGTGCTATATTGCTGCCTGTATTAGAAATTCCCAGATATAGCTCAATGGCTCCGAATATCATTACAAACCATTTTGCCTTAAGTGCAATAGGAGGGAAGATTAGCTGCAAAACGTTGTTTGGAAATAGCATACCGTATGCAAGGAGAACTCCGAATACCGCTCCCGAGGCACCTACTGTAGGTGTTCTCATTATTGTGTCAATTCCGTTGGCGGCCATAAGGTTCCCCGCTTCATACGCACTGCTCAGAGACGAGTACTCAATATAGAGTACAAGTGAGTGCAGAACTGCTGCTCCCAGTCCTGTAACCATATAATAGATAAAGAATTTCTTGCTTCCCCATACCTGCTCCAGCACAATCCCGAAGATTACGAGTGAGTACATGTTAAAGAAGAGATGGATGAAACTCCCATGCATAAATATGTGAGTAACAAGTTGATATGGCTTGAAAAGGGGCGATTCAAAAAAGAAGAGAGCAAACTTCTCGTACATAAAATCTCCTGTAAGAAAAGTTATCAGGAGCATAATTCCATTTATCATTACCAGGTTCTTTACTACCGGAGGCATACTGCTCCAAAACCCCGAACCTCTGTTAATATACATAATTCTAAATTTTTAGTTATTCGTTATCTGTTTGCCTGTTAAGACTTTTGTAGATATCTTCTAAAGTCATTATCACAAAACAGCTCTTGCCGGATGGGGTAAAGCCGGGTTGTGAACATGCAAAGAGTGTATCTATAAGTGTTTGTGCTTCCAGGTTGTTCAATGGTTCACTCTTTCCTGATGATCCGGAACGCGCAAGCTGCCGGGCCATCCTCTCTCTGCTTATCTTCCCAAAATCCCTGCCATCTTCACTCAATTCACACACAAGACCATCAATTATTGCTCCAAGCGAGTCGGAATCGTCGTTAAAACCCTCCGGAAGCCCTTTAACTGTTACGGAGTCATCCTCAACAGTAATGTCAAACCCCATAAATCTGAGCGTTGTCTCATTCTCCTGCAAAATTGACAGACTTTGCTTATCTATTGTTGTTGTGAGAGGGAAGAGAGATTGTCTTGAGAGGGTCTCTCCTCGTGTGAGAGCATTAAGGTACCTCTCATAAAGTACTCTCTCTCTGGCTCTTCTTATATCAATTATTATTGCTCCTGTTTTT
>JAUYTB010000252.1 GCA_030695305.1 Bacteroidales bacterium | reverse complement strand
CAACAAGCAGTATAGATTGAACTCCGGATTTCAGAATATCATCGTCTGCATTCATTCTATCTTCAAAAAGTTTGATTATGGCCAGAATAAGGTCTGCATTGCCATGCCAGCTAAAGATATAGTCAATAGCAGAGAGATCTGCCTCTTCAATCTTTTTATGCAGCTCTTTGGAGAAATGGGTAAGCAGTACAAATGGTATGTCAGCTCTTTCGGCTTTAATCTGACGGGAGAACTGGAAAACATCCATGTCACCAATATTAAACATGCTTATTATGAGATCAAAATCTCCACTCTCCTCACAGGTAAGCATTTTCATCGCCTCTGCAGAGGAGTTTACCCAGGTAAAAGTAGGAGGGCTGCTCAGATTCAGATCTACATACTCTTTATAAATTTGAACTTCTATCCTTCCATCCTCCTCCAGAGTATAGGCATCATAACTGCTGCAGATCATTAGAACCTTTCTGATTCTCCTCTGCATCAGGCTTTTGTAGTTAATACGGGACATAGTTGCCAATAAGCTTTGTTTTTTAGTAGTTATAGAATCCGGAACCGGTTTTTCGGCCAAGTTGTCCGGAGCGGACCATTTTTTTGAGAAGTGGATGAGGCCTGTATTTATCCTCCCCGAACTCGCTGTGAAGAACCTCCATTATTGCAAGACAGACATCTAACCCTATCAGGTCTCCAAGTGCTAAAGGTCCCATAGGATGATTTGCCCCCATCTTCATCGCTTCATCTATCTCCTCTTTTGAAGCTACACCATCGGCAAATATACCTATTGCCTCATTTACAAGGGGTATAAGAATTCTGTTTACAACAAATCCGGGTGCCTCATTAACACTGACAGGGACCTTCCCGATTTTTAAGGCAAGATCAAAGACATACTGATGAACCTCCGGCAGGGTAAGCTGTCCTTTAATAATCTCGACAAGCTTCATAACCGGAGCCGGGTTGAAAAAGTGCATCCCTATAAATCTCCCTGCTCTTTTTGTAGAGGCGGCAATCTCTGTAATAGAGAGAGAGGAGGTGTTGGAGGCAAATATTGTCTCAGGCTTGCAAATAGTGTCAAGGGTGCCAAAGACCATTTTCTTTACAGCGATATCTTCAAGAATCGCCTCAATTACAAGATCGGCCTCTGCACAATCATCATAAGAGAGTGTTCCCTTGATTTTTGATAGAATCTGCTCTTTTACCCCCTTTTCAATCTTACCTTTCTCTTCAAGTTTTGACAGATTTTTGGTAATATTTCTCTCTCCCCACTGGAGCTCTTCGGAGGATATACCTTTCATTATGACATCTATACCGGCCTGGGCAAATGCCTGTACTATTCCGCTGCCCATAGTGCCTGTCCCAATTACACAAATTTTCATAGCTAAGTCAGTTAATTATTATATTGTTTATATTAAGATAATCTATTTATTAGTGAAAAGTGCTTTTCTCTTTTCCAAAAATGCCCTCATCCCCTCTTTCTGATCCTCTGTCGAGAAACATAAGCCAAATAGGTTATTCTCAAACTCTGTTGCAGATGATATATCCATCTCATTAGATTTATTGATGGCCTCTTTTGAGAATTTTACTGCCTGAGGTGCGTTCATGGCTATTTTTACAGCTATTTCACGAGCACTCTCCATGAGCTTCTCTGGTGTAGTTATACAATTAATAAGACCGACTCTTAGTGCCTCTGCTGCATCTATAACTTTTCCTGTGAATATCATCTCTTTAGCGATTCCAATACCAACAACTCTTGGTAATCTAACACATCCGGAAAAGCCGGGAGTAATACCAAGAGAGACCTCAGGTTGTCCAAATTTGGCCCTCTCCGATGCAATTCTTATATCACATGCCAAAGCTAGTTCGCAGCCACCTCCAAGGGCAAATCCGTTTACTGCTGCTATAACCGGTTTTGGAAAAGTCTCAATTTTGCTAAAGAGAGTGGATCCTTTGCGTCCGAATTCACGTCCCTCAATACTGCTCATATTTGCCATCTCCTCAATATCTGCTCCTGCAACAAATGACCTGCCCTCTCCTGTAATAATTACAACGGTGACTGAGTCGTCATCTTTGATATTATCAAAAACAACACCAAGGTCATGAATAATAGATGAGTTAAGTGCATTAAGCGACCCGGGGTTGTTGATCGTAACCGTACAGATGCCATCCTCCGTATTACAAAGAACCATTTTGCTTTCCATAGTTTTATTTTTTATTTCAAAGTATAAATATAAGCCAAATTTTTAAATGCTTGTGACATAAGCTGACAAAATTGAGGAGTACTTTTGTTGAAGAAATAAATGAGACACTATTATGAAAGCAATTGATTACACCACAACTTTTCTAAATCTGGATTGTAAATTTCCGAATAAAACTGAGATTGAAACTGATTATCTTTTAACTAGTGAAGAGAGCAGAGACTATCTCTTTGAAATGTGTAGTGATCCAAGATTTGAAGTTAATTTTTAATAAATGCTGCTTCAAATAATCTATTATCACTATTTTTGAGGGTAAATATAGATTAGTGATATGGGTAAAAATGCAATTATTGTTGGAGCCAGCTCCGGAATAGGGAGAGGTTTGGCAGAACTTCTGTCGGAGCAGGGATACAGGGTTGGGATAACCGGAAGGAGAGAAGAGTTACTTTCAGAAATCAAAAGCACCAACCCGGAATCTTATGTTGTTAAAGTTTTTGATATTGATAACTATAACGATGTTAAGCAACATCTGGATAAGCTTGCTGCACAACTTGGTGATGTTGATCTTTTTATCCTAAGTTCCGGAACAGGTAAGAGGAATCCGGATCTCCTGCTGGCTCACGAAGAGCTGACCTTCAAGACAAATGTAAACGGTTTTACTGCTGCAGTAAACTGGGCTTACAAATATTTTGAAAACAGGGGAGGAGGCTCTCTTGCTGCAATATCATCGGTTGCAGGCACAAGAGGATTTGCAATGTCTCCATCATATTCTGCCTCGAAATCTTACCAAATGACCTACCTGGAAGCATTAAGACAGAAGGCATTAAACAGCAAAAGCAATATTTGTGTAACTGATATTCGCCCTGGTTTTGTAGATACTGCAATGGGAACAGGGGATGGGGCATTCTGGATTGCTCCGGTTTCAAAAAGTGCTTCCCAAATTATAACGGCAATAAAAAAGAGGAAAGGGGTTGTTTACGTTACACGAAGATGGTTTTTTGTTGCTCTGTTTTTACGTCTTATTCCAAATTATATTTTTGAGAGGATCAAACCTTGATATGCTTCACCTTTTTTATTAAGTTTGTAGAAAACCATATTTATGGAGAATTTCATTGATAAAATTTCCTTATGTATTGAGCGAGGTAAGATTAATCTTGAATCACCTTATCCCCCGGATCTTAAAGGAGAACCCGGAGCAGATGAGCTTACCAGAGATGCTCTCCTATCCGGTGTCCCGGCAGGGGATATCCTTACAAAAGCAATGATACCTGCTATGGGTATTGTTGGAGAGCTTTTTAGAGAAAAAAAACTATTTGTACCTCAGGTTCTTATGTCTGCAAAGGCTATGAATCTGGCTATGAAACATCTTAAACCATATTTTACCTCAGGAGAGCTTACTAAAAAAGGGGTCTTTATAATTGGAACGGTCTCCGGAGACCTACATGATATCGGTAAAAATCTAGTATCTATGATGATAGAGGGTTCTGGATGGAGGGTTATAGATCTTGGTGTTGATGTTAAATCGGACTCTTTTATAAATGCTGCAAAGGAGAATCCGGGATCAGTCCTGGGTATGTCTGCCCTGCTTACAACTACGATGGAGTCAATGGAGAGATCGGTTAAGGATATAAGAGATAAGCTCCCTCATCAGAAGATCATCGTTGGAGGTGCTCCTCTTAATAGTGATTTTGCAAGTAGAATCGGTGCCAACCTTTATGCACCAAATCCGCAATCTGCTATAGAATATCTAACATTATGCCAATAGAATAATCTATGAAACCTATCCCTTTATATCTTGTTTCAGGTTTTTTAGGGAGTGGAAAGACAACTCTGCTTAAAATTATCATTGATCGCCTCTCCAATAAGAGGAAAATAGGTATTATACTAAATGACTTCCTTGTTTCTGGAATTGACTCCGGTTTAGATAGATATGGCAGAAGTGGTTTTTGTTTACTAGAGCTCAACAGGGGAGATGTGGCCTGCATTAGTGAAAATGATTATTTCTCTGATAAATTGATCTCATTTATAAAGAATGAACAACCATCTTTAATCTTTCTTGAGACTTCAGGTCTATCCTCTACTATTAATATCATAAAAGCCCTTGACTCTCCTGAGTTACATGACCTGATATATTTTTCCAAATCGTATATGGTTATAGACTCTTCAAGGTTCGATCACGAGGTGTCGTCTATCAGAAGATTAAGAGACCAGATAAGATTTGCAGACACTATTATAATTAATAAGTATGATAAACTCAACAGACTTCTCTCTCCGGAAGATATTCTGAAAAGTTATAACTACTTAAGAATTAAGGATTGGATTTTACAAAAGAACCCATTTGCAACAATATTCCCAACCATATATTCGCATATTCCGGAGACAGAGCTGGATTTTGTAGCTTACGAAAGTTCTGGCTTATATAGCAAAGAGGCTTCTCCCCAAACTAAAGTGATAAGTTCCGATAAGAGCTTTGATAGCGTAAATATTCCAGCACTACGCAAGTTACTTGAATCTTCCCGTAAAGCCAGAGGATATCTGATTACAGATAGCAGAGAGGTATTTGCGCTGATTGCTCACAGTGGTATTGTAGATTTTATCCCCTGTAAACACAATTCCGGCAGAAGTGAGATTATTGTTTCAGGTGATTCGGACAACATATCATCTGTGATAAAACTGTTTAGCTAATGGCTGATTTTCGGAAATACTCAGTTTTTCTTCGTGACAACGCGTTGTCTGCGAAAGATTTGATCTCAGAAACAGGCCCTGGTTTCGATAATGAGTTAGAACGAGTGCTCTCTGCATACAGCTCTGCAGAGGCCTTTTATGGTGTTATCTACATTACACCACAAGAGGCGTCTCTCTTTAACATGGGCAGCAGAATTTCCGGAATATTCAAAAGAGCCGAACTCATAGCACTATTTGTTACAACTCTTGGGAGTGACTATAACTCTATATCTCAAAGATATAGAGAAGATCCTCTTCTATACTATCTCTCTGACCTTGTTGCGTCGGCATATACAGAGAGGTGTGCAGATATTGCTCATAAAAGAGTCTCTCAAGATGCAGCTAATATGGGACTTAAATGTTCCAACAGATATAGCCCCGGTTATTGCGGTTGGAAAACTGAAGAGCAAAAGAAGCTCTTTTCATTGTTGCCTGCCTCTCCATGTGGAATAACTCTGACAGAATCATCTCTGATGAATCCTGTGAAATCGGTAAGTGCAGCTATAGCAATTGGTAAAGAGATAAAATTTATTAAACACGATTGCAGTGGTTGTTATGATGATAATTGTGTATACAAAAAAAAATATATCTTATGAAAATGACATCCAGAGAGAGAGTAGCAGAGGCCATGGCCCTTCGTCAACCGGACAGAGTTCCGCTGATGTGTCAGTTTAGTATTGGTGCAATGATGCACCAGCTGAAACCCTCTCCTGCAGAGTTTTGGTATGATGGCAGACTATTTGCCATCGGTCTTACAGAGCTTTGTGAGAGATTCTCGTTTGATGGTATTCTGGTTAGTCTTCATGGTCATTCTCCAACATGGAGAGATAATATCCAATCTATTAAAAACGTAGGTGAAGGAGAGCAGGTTTTAATATTTCAAGATAGAACAGAGATTCACTCATGGGACGATCTACCATTGGTTAAGTATAATATCAAGAGTAAAAAACCAGATATTGATTCTATTGATCCAGATAGAGATATACCGGATACTATAGACTACATTCCTGTATCTCAGGATCTCTATTTTAAGATTGATCCCAACCACAAGTTTGATATCTTTGACTATATAGAGGAGTTGACCGGAGGCAGATACTCAGTTCATGGAGAGATAACATCACCATTTGACTATCTGTTAGATATGCTTGGATATGAGGAGGGCCTGGTATCTCTTATAATGAATCCCGATAAATGTAAAGTTATTTTAGAGAGGTTTACAAAGGGTATTTCACAACTTGCACAGGAGATGTGCGGTTATAATATTGATGCCATAAAAATTTCTTCCCCTTTTGCGGGAATGGGGTTTATATCACCCGAACACTACTCAGAATTTGTACTCCCTTACGAAAAAGAGATCATCAGAGCAATAAAGGAGAGGGGAAAGTTTGTCTATATTCACACATGCGGTCATATAGATGATCGCCTGGAACTTATGATGGAGTCGGGTGCCTCAGGACTTGAGTGCCTCGATCCACCTCCGGTTGGCAATGTAGATTTGGCAAATGCCTTTACAAGAGTAGGGGAGAGTATGTTTATAAAAGGGAATATTGACTCAGTAAACACCCTTCTCTATGCAGATGATGAGAGAGCGCGGCAGGATGTTTTAAAGATCATAGAGGAAGGAAAAGAGGGTAAGGGGTTCATTCTAAGTACTGCATGCTCAATTGCCCCTAAGGTTACCTCAGAGAGATTAGAGATGCTTAGTACTCTTGTAAAAGAAGAGGGCAGCTACTAAAGCTGCCCAAATAAGAACTTCTCTTCTTTAATTGAGAGATCTATTTATTGCTAATAAGCGAGAGACTTCTTTTAATAAAGAGACTTAGCTCTTCTCCTTTAAGCATCCCGTTTGACAAAAGGGCCAGATCGCATACTTGTCTTATCAGCTCGTTATCTTTACCAAATGATGATAAAAGAGCTTTTCTCTCCTCCTTCACAGAGCCTATCTCTCTCTCTAACTCTTCAATCTTATCTCTGTCTGCAATCTCTATCTCCTCCGGTTTTTTTCCGGATGTTCTCTTTTTGACCTCCTCAAGTTCATTTGATGGCTCTTTTACCTTGTTTGTCAGCTCTGATATCTTCTCTCCCAGTTTACTCTCCTTATCACCAAGAACTTTTGTTATAAGAGGATGGTTGTTATTGACAATAACATTATAAGATTCAGGAAGTGATCCGTAAAAATTCATCCCTCCCCCAAGAGCTGACATCTCCCGGTATCTTCTCATGAATTCTGACTGTGTAATAAGAACTGCACTCTCCTGCTCTCCTAAATTCTCAATAGAGAGTGAGTAGTGAGACCCGGATGGGAGTACGGCCTCAAATGCCACTCTTATATCATCTATCTCCTCCGATGAAATGTCTGGTTTAGAGATATCATCTTTCCGAATCAGATTGTCAATATGATCGGAATCTACTCTTGCAAAAGATGTCTCTTTGAATTTAGATTCCAAGTGGTTAACATAGTGAGCATCGAGTTGACAATCGAACAGCAGAACATCGTATCCGCGATTCTTGGCACGTTCGATAGATGAATACTGCTCCTGCTTGTCTGTAGAGTACAGATATATAACTCTTTTGTTTTTATCTGTCTGATTTCCCTCTGTCAGCTTGCGATATTCATCAAAACTGAAGTATTTGTCATCACAGTTTTTTAGAAGAGCAAACTTCTCTGCCCTCTCACTGAACTTCTCGTCGGACAACATCCCATACTCTATAAAGAGCTTGAGGTTATCCCACTTCTCCTCTAACTTCTCTCTCTCATTTTTAAAGAGCTCCTCTAGTCTGTCTGATACCTTTTTGGTTATATGATTTGAGATCTTCTTAACATTTGAGTCAGATTGCAGATAACTTCTCGAGACATTTAGTGGTATATCAGGTGAGTCAATCACTCCGTGTAACAGAGTCAAAAAGTCCGGTACTATGTTCTCAACAGAATCAGTTACATAGACCTGATTGCAATAGAGCTGAATTTTATTTCTGGAGACCTCCACTTTATCTTTTATCTTTGGGAAGTAGAGAATTCCGGTTAAGGTAAATGGATAATCTACATTAAGGTGAATGTAAAACAGGGGGTCCTCCTGTGCCGGATAGAGTTTGCGGTAGAACTCCATATACTCCTCCTCTTTGAGCTCTGATGGTTTCCTTGTCCATAATGGTGTTGTCTCGTTGATTACCCTATCCTTATCGCTCTCTGTCTCTTTGCCATCTTTCCACACTTTCTCTTTACCAAAAACTATCTCAACAGGCAAAAATTTACAATATTTATTCAACAGATAGTTGATTTTTGTCTCCTCTGCATACTCTTTTGACTCATCGTCAAGATGGAGTATTACATCTGTTCCCCTCTCTTTTCTTTTACCCTTTGTAATCTGATACTCAGGATTTCCTTCACAACTCCATTTGACAGGTTCAGAGTCTGCTCTCCACGAAAGAGTTTGAATCTCAACCTTCTTTGAAACCATAAATGATGAGTAGAACCCTAGACCAAAATGGCCTATAATATTGTTTAACTGGTCTTTATACTTATCAAGAAATTCACCTGCACTGGAAAAGGCAATCTGGTTTATATATTTCTGAACCTCCTCCTCTGTCATTCCAATTCCATTATCACTAATTGTGATAGTTCCCTTTTTAGTATCTGCAGATACTGTAATTTTGAGATCTCCAAGCTCCTCTTTTAGTTCGCCACTTGCAGCAAGGGCCTTGAGTTTCTGTGTAGCATCAACAGAATTTGAGATAAGCTCTCTTAAAAAGATTTCATGATCGGAATAGAGAAATTTCTTAATAATTGGAAAGATGTTCTCGGTTGTTACGCCAATTGTTCCTTTTTGCATAATAATATTATTTTAATATTTATGCATGACCAAAGTCAAAAGCTGTACCAAAGCCGGGTTGGGGCAATAAATATGACAAATAGACAGTTTTATTTACAAACCATTATGTCAAGAATCATATTGTCGGTATTCTGCATACCGACTGAGCCAATTGATCCCAGATTACGGATAGTCTTCTCAATATCCTTTTCTATGATTCCATCATTATCAGAGATGCAAATGTTGTCAAGCGCAAGAATAGATGACTGGACAGCAGAGGAGACTCCTGAGGCTACCTTTAGGGCGCATCCAACTTTTGCTCCATCACATACCATACCTGTTATATTACCAATCATATTCTTTATGGAGTAACATATCTGATCGTAGCTCCCCCCTCTTAGATAAACAATTCCGCAAGAGGCCCCGGTAGATGCAATAACACAACCGCAAAGAGCACTGAGTTTACCGAGATACCCTTTTATATGAATTGCAATTAGGTGACTTAAGACCAATGCTCTTGCCAGCTCCTCCCTGGTTGAGCCCAGTCTCTCTGCTGCGGCAATAACTGGCAATGTAACAGTGATTCCCTGATTGCCACTGCCGGAATTACTCATTGCAGGCAAAGTACACCCAGCCATTCTTGCATCCGAGGCCGCTGCTGTAATAGCCATCGAGTGTGTAAGAAGCCCATCACCAAAGGTGCCGCTGTGAATTGAGTTTTTTATAGTTTTGCCAACTTTTAGCCCATAATTATTCTCAAGACCCTCCTTGGCTAAGGCTTTGTTAAGAGTTACCGAATCCAGGATAAATTCAATATCGTCAAGAGGAACCTCTCTTGAAAACAGATTGATTGTTTTAACATCAAGCTTGTAGTCAAGGATATCTTTAATTGAGGAGTCTCCTGAGGAGTTGTTGTTTTGAGATATAATTGGAACTGAGAGATTTTGACCATCTCTCTCGGTTAATGTAATATTGTCATGATTATCCTCAATTTTCACCTTGGAATATGAGTTTCCGGAGATACACTTAGCCGAGATATAGAGCTTTTTTTTGCTTTTAGAGAGAGATATAACCACTTGTTTTTTCTCTAACATAGATTTCGCTTTCTCAACTGCTTCGCTGTTGATATCTTTTAATACTTCCAGCAAATAAGTTGAATTCCCGCAAGTATGCCCTAATGCTGCTGCAATATGCAGACCAACCATTCCTGTTCCTGGAACACCCACACCCATCCCATTTTTTAGGATATTGGCACTTACACTAACCTCAATCTTCTCTACATCCTTTCCAATCTCTTTTAATGCTTCGGACGCACGAGCTACTGCTAGTGAGACGGCTATAGGCTCTGTACACCCTAAAGCTGGTTTCACCTCTCTCTTTATGAGCTCCAGAAGCTCCAGTTCTCTTTTTCTGGTCATTGAATTTCTTTATAAAAATTGATAATTGCTTCAATAATAGAGTCAATCTGACTCTCTTCTCTAAGAGTCTCAATAGGAAACCCAAGAGTGACAATTTTGTACTCCCCACTGAATGCTACTCCGGCAGATATATTGTTGTCTGCATATCGGAAAATTGTCCAGGCATCTTTGCCTACAGGTTCAATTCCGTCAGGAGACTCAGCTGAGTAAACCTTTTCGTTAGGAGTATTGAAAAACGAGTATCGCCCTGTAAAATGGTATGGACTCTGTGCAGCTTTTACTTCAGCTGTCCTGCTTGCAGAGTTAGTCCTCCACTCATATTTAAGTACTCTTTTTGCAAAATCTCTGGTTAGATTACATGAATCAAAGTTATCCCACAAATCTGTTGCAATGTGTGCTCCGGAAACTAAGATATTTCCTCCTGACTCTGC
>JAUYTB010000244.1 GCA_030695305.1 Bacteroidales bacterium | reverse complement strand
GAACCATAATTTAGTTTGTGGAATGAGTTCCAATCTTATATGCATACTCGGTCCGACCGCCTCCGGTAAGACAAAATATGCCGTGCGGGCAGCATCTGCACACATGGGGGAGATAATATCTGCAGACTCACGTCAGGTTTATAGGGGGATGGATATTGGTACAGGAAAAGATTTAAATGAGTATATCCATAACGGTGTGGCAGTTCCGTTTCATCTGATAGATATTGCAGAGCCGGGTACAAAGTACAATATCTTTGAGTATCAGAGAGATTTCCAAAAGGCCTACAACAGTATAATTGAGGCCGGCAGGCAACCTTTTCTTTGCGGCGGAAGCGGACTCTACATCCAGACAGCAACCATGGGCTATGAGCTACGCGAGGTTCCTCCCGATCCGGTATTGAGAGAGGAGCTGGAGATGGAGAGTACAGAGGAGCTTATCAAAAGACTCTCTTCTATGAAAGCTCTTCATAATGTGAGTGATACTCAAAGCAGAAAGAGATTAGTACGGGCTCTTGAAATTGCAATTTACTCTCAAAATTGTGATACACCGTCAACAGAGTATGCCCCAATAAAAACGAGATATATTGGGATGAACGTTAGCAGGGAGGAGAGAAACCTAAGAATTGACAGGAGAGTGAAAGAGCGCTTGCAAAATGGTATGGTAGAGGAGGTTCAGAATCTTTTGAAAAGCGGAATTCCTCCAGAGGATCTTATATATTACGGACTCGAATATAAGTTTCTTACGCTCTATCTCATTGGCAAACTTACTTTTAAAGAGATGGAGAGCGGACTCACAACGGCCATTCATCAGTTTGCCAAGAGGCAGATGACTTGGTTTCGGGGGATGGAGAGGAGAGGCATTACCATTGAATGGGTAGATCCGGAGAGCGACTTTGTTGTGTGATAGATAATTGTTCCGGAATGCGACTTTGTTAATTGATATTGCGCAGATAAGTAGATTGGTATAGAAGTTGATTGTGAGTTTATTAGCCAATCAAAAGTAGAAAAAAGTGTTGATATTAAAAATAAAAGAAATTTTTAAAGATTAAAATTAGATAAAATTATGAGAAGAGGAATTGGAAGGGCTTTTATGCTAATTGCAGCAGCTATTGTTTTTATGCCGTTGTCAATCAGTGCGCAAACTGCAGAAGAGATGAAGTTTGTGAACATCGACCAGTTGATGATTATTGGTAAAGGATTCGAAGAGAGTCATGTAAAGTATGGACGAGTTCCTGCTGCGCTTAAAGGAGAGCTTAGGAAGGAGCTGCTTTCGCTTGGTGCAAACAGTGCCGGACTAGCCGTAAGATTTAATACCAACAGCTCTGCGGTCTCAGTCAAGTGGAGTGTTACAGAGAATGTGAGTATGAATCACATGCCTGCAACTGGGATTAAAGGCCTCGATTTGTATGTTTTAGATAGTGGCAGATGGCACTACGTAGGCACAGCCCGCCCCAACGCCAAAGAGAGCTTCTCTGTGTTTGTAAGAAATATGACAAAACAGAACAGGGAGTACATAGCCTATCTCCCTCTTTATGATGGAGTTGAATATGCAGAGATTGGCGTAGATCAGGATGCTGTTATCCGTGTTCCTCAAAACAATCGTCTTACTAAGGGAACAGATAGAAAACCGATACTGTTTTATGGAACCAGCATAACTCAGGGCGGATGCGCATCGCGCCCGGGAATGGCTTATCCCTCAATACTTGGCAGAATGTTAGACAGAGAGACCATAAATCTCGGTTTTTCCGGAAATGGTAAGATGGACTTTGCAATGGCAAAGGCAATTAATATGGCAGATGTAGATGGCGTAGTAATTGATTGTCTGCCAAATACAACAGCCCAAAGCTTAAGAGACAGCGCATACCTCTTTATAACTCATATCGCAAAAGCAAAACCGGGCGTACCTATCTTTATGGTAGAGAACCCAAACTTCCCATATCTTATTGTAGACACCGCAACAAGGGCTGCACTTGAGGAGGAGAATCAGGTGTGGAGAGAGCTCTATGCACGGCTCCTCTCAGAAGGATTTAAAAACATTGAGTACATAAGAGGCGACAACCTCCTGGGAGAAGATGGAGAAACCACCGTTGACGGTGTCCACTTCACCGACCTCGGCTTCCTGCGATTTGCCGAGTCACTAATGGAGTACCTTATAATTTTTGGCCGGGAGTAGCTTTGCCAGAGTTTGATGTATCTGTAAGTTAATTAGATAGATATAAAACGCAGTTTTCCAAAATTGGAAAATTGGCATTTTCAAGTAGCTGTAAATTAAATAATTACATCAAACTCGGGCAAAGCGCCACTCTCCCCACGGGCTGAATAATAAACCCTTAGCACAAGTAGAGCAAACTCAGCCGCAAGGAATTCTTTTACCCAGCAATTCTCACAGCAGGATTATTTTTACTCAGCCGGCTAACAAACAACCCCTAATCACAAGTAGGGCATACTCAGCCGCAAGTAGCGAACTTGTGAGCGGATGAGGAGTGGACATGCCCGTTGTGATTAGGGGGTTGTAAAACAGCCGGCCGCATAAAGGAATGATCTGCTGTGAGAATCCACAAAAGGATGCAAGGTCCACAACCCTTGCCAAGGTGTCCCCTTAAGTTTGAACGTAGGGAAGTTCGTTGCCGGTTGGGAACTGGAAAACTTTTAGACCAAATTGTGGAACTATTGCAAGAACGTGGTCAAAGATATCTGATTGAACGCTTTCGTAGTAGATCCAGTCCTTTATGCTTATAAAGAAGTAGAGTTCTACCGGGATTCCTCTTTCGGTTGGCTGAAGTTGCCTTACCATATAGGTCATATTCTTGTTTACCTCCGGGTGTCTCTTGAGATACTCGACAAGGTATGCGCGAAATACTCCGATGTTGGTCTGGCGTCTGCCGTTTACCACAACGGAGTTGTCAATACTGTTATCTGCGTTGTACTTTGCAATCTCTGCCTCGGTCTTCTCTATGTAATCTCTTAGATAGCTAATTTTTTTGAACCGATCAAGCATTTCATCGTCACAAAACCTAATGGTGCTCATATCTATAAGCACACTTCGTTTGACCCTGCGCCCTCCCGACTCCTTCATCCCTCTCCAGTTTTGAAACGATTCACTTACAAGAGAATATGGCGGAAGTGTGGTGATTGTGTTGTCAAAATTACGAACCTTTACAGAGTATAGACTAATCTCCTCAACATCGCCATCGGCACCATACTTTGGTACAGTAATCCAATCTCCCTGGCGCAGCATATCGTTTGCAGATAGCTGCCATCCAGCAACAAATCCCAGGATACTGTCTTTGAAGATGAGCAGAAGAATAGCCATAGAGGCACCCAGAGCGGCAAAGAGGGAGGTAAAATCTTTATTGATTACTATACTCAAAATTGCAATACCACCAATAAAGTAGACAATCACAGCAATAATCTGAAAAATAACCTTTATCGGTTTGTCGGAATACTCTTTGTTTAATGAGTATATCTCTGTTAACGCCTTTGTAGCGGAGTAGATTGCCTTCATAACTACAATCACTATAAAGATTTGCGCCGCTTTTTGAAAAACAGAGATCCACAATTCGCTTCTAAGGGCAACAGGCGTTGCAATTAGGAATATTATTCCGGGAACAATATGTACAACAGATCGTATTACATTGTTTTCTATAAATATATCATCCCATTTTGTAGGTGTATATCTGGCAATTCTCTCAACAATCTTGTAAACAACAAGCCTTGAGAAGATATCCGCAACATAGGCCAATAAAAACAGGAGAGACATACTGATAATCTCATCAAATATAGATGCAAAGGCCGGAGAGACCCCTGCATCCAACAGAAATTGATAGATTTTATCTACTACCCCAAATAGAGCAGTAGCCCTGCTTGCTATTTCGTTCTCAATCATTTAACTATATTTAGATCAACAATTCACTGCCGTAAAATTTCCAGCCTCAATTTCCAGCCTCAATTTTCAGCCGCAATTTCGAACCTCAATTTGTCTAAGCAATCTAGATCCAACCTTCGCAGCTGCACATCAGGTTACGATCGCCGTAGCCATTATCTACACGTGCTACGTGAGGCCAAAACTTGTTCTCCCGTATCCACTCAAGAGGGAATGCGGCGCTCTCTCTGCTGTATTTGTGGTTCCAGTCGTTGGCAGTAACCTCACCGGCAGTGTGCGGCGCATTTTTAAGAACGTTGTCCTCTTTGTCAAAAGTACCCTCTTTAATGGCTTCACACTCTTTTTTGATAGATATCATAGCCTCAATAAAGCGGTCAAGCTCTGCCTTGGACTCGCTCTCGGTAGGCTCTACCATAAGGGTATCAACCACAGGGAATGAGAGAGTAGGAGCATGAAAACCGTAGTCCATCAGGCGCTTTGCAACATCAGTCGCATCTGCACCATACTCTTTGCGAAAATCTCTCAAATCCAGAATACACTCATGAGCAACCAGACCGGTCTCTCCGTCGTATAGAGTCTTAAAGTGGTCTTTAAGCTTGTGAGAGAGATAGTTAGCATTGAGGATAGCCACCTCGGTAGCCTTTTTTAGGCCGTCCGGACCAAGAAGTTTGATATATGCATGTGTAACAGGAAGTGCAAGCGGATATCCATAAGGGGCAGAGCTTACAGCTTTAGCTCCCAGCGGATTGCAGTTATCCAGAAACGGATGGCAAGGGAGGAACGGAGCCAGCTCTTTTGTTACGCAGATAGGTCCAATACCCGGGCCACCTCCACCGTGAGGGATAGCAAATGTCTTATGCAGGTTAAGGTGACATACATCAGCACCAATGTATCCCGGGTTGGTAAGCCCAACCTGAGCATTCATATTGGCACCATCCATATATACCAAACCGCCGTTACTGTGGATAATTTCTATAATCTCGCGGATACTGGATTCAAACACCCCGTGAGTAGACGGGTAGGTGATCATTATGCAGGACAACCTATCCCTAAACTGCTCCGCCTTTTGGCGCAACTCATCTACATTGATATTCCCCTTATTGTCACATGATACCAGCACAATCTCCATACCCGCCATTGCAGCAGAGGCAGGATTGGTGCCGTGGGCAGATGTTGGGATTATAGCCACATCTCTCCCTGTATCACCCTTTGAGATATGATAAGAGCGAATAGTCATAAGACCGGCATACTCACCGGCAGCACCGCTGTTTGGCTGAAGGGAGCAGGCGTGGAACCCTGTTATGGTAGAGAGATCTTCCTGAACCTCCTCTATAAGCTTCATATAACCCCCAGCCTGATTCAAAGGGGCAAAAGGGTGCATATTAGTAAGTTCGCTCCAGCTAAGAGGCATCATCTCTACAGCAGCATTGAGCTTCATTGTACAAGAACCCAAAGGAATCATCGAGTGAGTAAGAGATATATCTCTGCGCTCCAGCTTCTTGATATAGCGCATCATCTCTGTCTCTGAGTGGTACTTGCTAAAAGAGGCCTCGGTCATAAAAGCGCTCTCTCTTGCCATAAATACCTCAGGCAGATGTGCACCCGGACATTTGGAAACCTCTATACCAAAGATAGAGAGAATCTTAACTGCCTCGTCGCAGTTAGAGAGCTCGTCAAAGCTCATCCTTACTGTGCTGCTGTTTGGATAGAAGAAGTTGAACTGCATCTCCTCTGCTTTCGCCTTAATTGAGTCCGAATCAACACCCGTAACCTCGATAGTGTCAAAGAAGTTCTCTGTAGATAGCTTAAAGCCCCCTTTTTTCAACTCATTTGCCACAGTGTGTGAGTAGGAGTAGACGCGGGAGGCAATGGCACGTAGCCCCTCAGGACCGTGATAGGCGGCATAGAGGCCGCACATCGTTGCCATAAGAGCAGTTGCCGTGCAGATGTTAGAAGTCGCTTTCTCCCTCTTTATATGTTGTTCGCGGGTCTGCAGAGCCATCCTTAGCGCCGGCTTACCCATTCTGTCTATTGATACCCCGATAATTCTACCAGGCATATTTCTCTTGTACTCATCTCTGGTTGCCATGAATCCGGCAGTAGGACCGCCAAAACCCATAGGTAGACCAAACCTCTGTGCTGTACCCACAGCAATATCTGCACCCCAGGCAGCCGGCTCCTTTAGAATTGCAAGGGCAAGCAGGTCTGTAACTGCTGTAACCAGAACCCCTTTGGAGTGAGCTTTTTCACAGAAGTTACTGTAGTCATGAACCTCTCCGTTGGCCGCAGGGTACTGAAGAAGCGCTCCAAAGCACATATCCTCCGGCTCATATTTGCGAAAATCCCCGCTAACAACTTTAATCCCCAGCGCCTCTGCACGTGTGGTTACAACGGCAAGAACCTGAGGGAATATATTCTCATCTGTAAACAGTACATTTTTTCCTGCCTTAACCGAGTCTCTGGAACGGAGTTCGTACATCATTCTCATTGCCTCTCCTGCTGCCGTGGAGTCGTCCAGCATAGAGCTGTTTGCCATCTTAAAGCCGGTAAGTCCGGCAACCATGGTCTGAAAATTAAGAAGCGCCTCAAGGCGACCCTGAGATATCTCTGCCTGATAAGGAGTGTATGATGTATACCACGAAGGGTTCTCAAAAACATTGCGCACAACAACGGGAAGTGTGCCTGTACCGTAGAATCCCATACCAATCATTGAGCGGAAATTCCGGTTTTCCGACACCATTCTCTTTAATTTTTCCAAATACTCCTGTTCGCTCATTGCTTTTGTTATAGCAAGGGGCTCCTGTAACAGAATATCAGATGGAACAGTTTGCCTTACAAGCTCATCAAGATTTTTAATTCCCAATTCTGCAAGCATCTCCCCAATTTCGCTTTGACGCGGACCGTTGTGTCTTTCTACAAAAGGAAGTGACATATAGTGTTATTTATTAAGTTATTAAATCTAGTTTTAAACTACAAATGTAGATAAAAATTCCCACAATTTGAGAATTAAAATATTTTCATAATTTTGTGCCAAACAATACTAAAACCTATGAATCTATTAAAAAGAAAAGTTTCTGAATTGCAGGAGCGTACAGCAAAAGCCCTTAAGGGTGGAGGCGATACCGCAATAGCAAAGCAGATAGCGATGGGTAAACTTCCTGCAAGGGAGAGAATTAACCAGTTGCTGGATCCTGGGTCATTTTATGAATATGACCTCTTTATTGAGCACGATGCAAGAGAGTTTGGCATGGAGGGTAAGGACCTTGCCGGTGACGGGGTTGTTATAGGAACCGGAACTATCTACGGAAAATCTATTGCAATATATGCCCAGGATTTTACCGTTGCAGGGGGCTCTCTGGGCTCAATGCATGCAAGAAAGATCACAAAAATCATGGATTATGCCCTGAGAATGCGTATCCCGTTAATCGGAATCAATGACTCGGGAGGAGCCCGTATTCAGGAGGGAGTTAACTCACTGGCAGGGTACGGGGAGATATTTTTCCGTAATACTCTGGCAAGCGGCGTTATTCCGCAACTATCTGTAATTCTGGGCCCTTGTGCGGGTGGAGCGGTCTATTCTCCGGCACTTACCGATTTTGTGTTTGTGGTGGATAAGATCTCCAAGATGTTTATTACAGGTCCGGAGGTTATTAAGTCTGTATTGGGAGAAGAGATAGATATGGAGACTCTCGGCGGTGCACGTGTTCACAGCGAGATTACCGGAAATGCTCACTTCTTTGCAAACAGCGAGGCAGAGTGTTTCGACCAAATCAAGACTCTGCTTACCTATATTCCTGCGCACAATGAGTGTAGCTGCAACAAAGAGAAACCAGCTGACCCGGATACAAAGAGATACAAAATTGAGAATATTGTTCCGGTAGATCCTACCAAACCATACGATGTAAGAGATGTTGTCCGCGCTCTCACCGACGAGTCAAAATTCTTTGAGGTTCAGGAGATGTGGGCTGCCAACATTGTTATTGGGTTTGGCCGAATATCTGGAAGAACCGTTGGATTTGTTTGTAATCAGCCATTAGTTTTAGCTGGTGTATTAGATTGTGACTCAAGCGATAAAGCTGCAAGATTTATAAGATTCTGCGACGCGTTCAATATCCCTATTGTAACTCTGGAAGACCTTCCGGGATATCTGCCGGGTGTAGATCAGGAGCATGCCGGGGTTATTCGTCACGGAGCCAAACTTCTCTATGCATACAGCGAAGCTACCGTGCCTAAGGTAACGGTGATCCTCAGAAAAGCGTACGGAGGAGGATATATAGCAATGAACTCGCGCCACCTAAGGGCCGATTTTGTATTTGCCTGGCCGCTGGCAGAGATCGCAGTTATGGGTCCCGAGGGTGCTGCAAATATTATCTTCCGAAAAGAGATTATGGAGGCAGAGGATCCGGAAGCTATGAGAAAGATAAAAGTAGAAGAGTATAAACAAAAATTTGCCAACCCTTATGTTGCTGCAGCAAAGGGGTATATTGACTCTGTAATTGACCCTATTGATACCAGAAAATTCCTGATACACTCATTTGATGTCTCTGCCAATAAAGTTGTTAAAAGGCCATCTAAGAAACATGGTATTCCACCATTTTAACAGATTCCGTTTAACCCTTTAAAAAAGAACTAGGATGAAAATATCAGATAAAAGAGCCGCAGTCCAAAAGAGACAAAAGGCCAGAGAGAAAGAGCTTGAAAAGAAGAGAAAGGATGACGAGAAGAGTGCAAAGAGAGCTCTAAAAGAGGAGAAGAGAGCAAAAAAGGAGAGGGAAAAAGAGGCAGAGGTAAGAGCAAAGGAGACTCGGGATAACCTTAAATATGAGATACTCCAGATCTTTCCGGATGCCAGAAAATACAAGACTACCTTCACCAAAAAATTTGCAACAAGAGTAAAGTGGACAAGACCAGATCTTCAGCAGATAAAATCTGTAATACCGGGAGTGGTGATATCACTTGAGGTAAAAGAGGGCGATCATGTAGAGCATGGATCTCATATCATGACCTTTGAGGCCATGAAGATGCATAATTTGGTACTTGCTCCGTTTGATGGTACTATAGAGAAGATCTATGTAAAAGAGGGAGAGAAGGTTCCTAAGGGAGGTCTGATGCTCTATATCAAAGCAGATAAGGAGTTTGAGATTATAGAAGAGGATACTATTTCCAGCGATTTAGGTCTAATCGTATAAAGATAAATAGAAAGAGCGTAAAGCTCCATAATGAGGATCCCCCGTAGCTCACAAAGGGCAGGGGGATTCCTATTACCGGCATTATCCCAATTGTCATGCCTATATTGATAAAGAAGTGCATAAACAGTATGGATGAAAGGGAGTAGCCGAATATTCTGTTAAATACATCCTTCTGCTTCTCGGCAAGATTCAGAATGCGAATAATCATGAAGAGATATATAAAAATTATGAAAGATGTGCCCAAAAAGCCCCACTCTTCGCCTATGGTGCAAAAAATGAAGTCGGTACTCTGCTCCGGAACAAAATTGAACTTTGTCTGAGTCCCCTGTAGGAATCCTTTTCCCGAGAATCCTCCCGATCCGATAGCAATCATAGATTGGTGCACATTATATCCTGCCCCTTTAAGATCTACATTTATCCCCAAAAGGTTCTCAATTCTTGACTTTTGGTGATTTTGCAGTACCTTCTCAAAGACCAGCTCCACAGAGAAGATAAGAAAAACAGAGGCGATAAAGCATACCAGAATATTCCAGTGTATAATAAGTCTGCTCTTTATTGCAGAGATCAGGTGGTAGATGAGTCCCGGTGCAATTGTAATGGCGAGCCATGCCTCCTGTGGCAGAGTGATGTTTCCTGCTATTAGAGGTAGATTGCCCAGCATCGGAGAGAAGAACATTAACGGGAGATAGAGAGCGAGGATAAAGAGATGCAAGACGGCTCTCCCACATAGTACTCCACGCGCAATAATCATAAGAGAGAAGAGCGTCAGTATTGCAAAAAATGGAGAGGAGCTGAGTGTAATAAGAAAGAGGGCAATTGCAAGAATCCCCAGAGTAAGTACCCATCCGCTAAGACCTTCACGATAGAGCATAAAGATAAATGCACCGTAAATAAGAGCAGAGCCGGTCTCTTTTTGCAAAATTATGATGGCAACAGGAACCAAAATAATAAGCCCAACCTTAATCAGACCTTGGGTAGATTTAAGACGAAAGCTGTAACTACTTAAAAGAGAAGCAAGGGCAAGGGTGGTTGCAATTTTGGAGGCCTCTGCCGGCTGGAATCTTACAGGCCCGATTTCGAACCATGAGTTTGAGCCATTTACCTCAATTCCAAAAAATATTACGGCTATAAGTAAAAGAATACTACCTCCGTATATAATCCATGCCAGGGTTGTATAGAGCTTGGGATTTACAGAAAAAATCACCAGAAAGGCAATCACAAATGATGAGACAATCCATATAAACTGCATTCCGTAGCGTTGACTCATATCTAAAATCTGCGAATGTTCCTGGTCGTACACCGCAGAGAAGATACTGATCCACCCTGTAAAACAGAGTATCAGGTAGCACAAAATCAGAGGCCAGTCAATTTTTTTATATTCGTTTGCGCGTATCATCTCCGTAATGTGTTTCCAATTAAATTGCCCTGCATCATCTCTTCTTCCAGCTGAAGTCGTTTTATCTCTTTGTTCAGATACTTCTCTATTAGCAGAGAGGCTATAGGTGCAGCCCAGGTTGCTCCGAATCCTGCATTCTCTATATAGGCAGCCACCGCAATCTTAGGGTTATCCCTTGGAGCAAAACAGATGAACACAGAGTGGTCTCTCCCGTGAGGGTTCTGAGCTGTTCCTGTCTTTCCGCAAATATCGAGTCCTGGTACAGCAGCTCTTCTGGCAGTTGCCCCCGAACCGGGAGGCGAATTTACGGCAAGATACATCCCCTCGATCACCTTTTTGAAGTTGTTTGTATCTACAAGTGTATAGTTTCTCTCCCGGTACTGTGTGTTGATAAGTGTGTCGGGGGATCCTTTAACTATATGAGGAACAATGTAATAACCTCTATTTGCAATAGTTGCAGCCAAGTTTGCAAGGTGGAGAGGTGTTGTCCCTATCTCTCCCTGACCAATTGCAAGGGATATAATTGACAGTGAGCGCCATCTGTTTTTGCCGTGAATTTTATCATAAGTATCTGTGCTTGGCAAATTCCCACCCAGTTCTGATGGAAAATCGGTTCCAAGCTTCTTTCCAAACCCGAAGCTCTCTACCATCTCTTTCCAGCGACTAAAACCCTCTGTAACCGATTTGTATTTTGGATTATCTATAATGTCACGAAATGCAATACAGTAGTATGTGTTGCATGACATCATTATAGACTGGGTAAGATCTGTGGGGGAGGGGTGAGGGTGACACGCAACACCTCTTCCAACATTATATCTACCGCTGCAAGAGTATTTGGTTCCACTCTCTATTACTCCCTCCTCCAGTGCTATGAGCGCATTAACCAGTTTAAAGACGGATCCGGGGGGGTAAGGAGACATCACGGCTCTGTTAAACAGTGGTTTAAGGGGGTCGTTTACAAGCTCGTTATAGTGGCGGTTTATGGTTGCAAGCTTGGTTACATCTATTCCGGGGCTAGAGACCAGTGTTAGGATCTCTCCGGTAGATGGTTCAATAGCAACCAGACTCCCTATCTTATTATTCATAAGCATCTCTCCATATTGCTGAAGCTCTGCATCAATGGAGCTTATGATGCTCTTGCCGGGTATTGCCTCAAGATCGTATTTCCCGTCTTCAAAGCTGGATTTTACCTTGTTATGCACATCTCTAAGAAAGATACTGTACCCCTTCTCCCCTTTAATGATATGTTCGTAGGACTGTTCAATTCCGGTTCTCCCTACATAGTCTCCTCTGCGGTACCCCGGATTGGCTCTTAGATATGCAGTATCTGCCTCTGCAATGTAACCCAGAAGATTTGCGCCAGCATTGTATGGATAGTTTCTTATTGTACGTGAGACGCCGCTGAATCCGGGAAACTTATACGCCTTCTCCATAAAGAGGGCATACTGTCTGCTGGTGGCCTGCTTAACAAAAGGGATTGACTGATACCCTATCCTTCTTCTGTTGCGCCGGTACTCATTCAACTTTTCCCGGACTTCAACTATATCAAGATCAAAGATTCTGCACAAATCGGCTGTATCAAGAGCCTTAACCTCGTATGGGGTTATCATAATGTCGTAGGCAGTGTCGTTACCGGCCAATATCTTGCGATTTCTGTCCAGAATCAAACCTCTTGCAGGATATCTAATTACATATCTGTATGCATTGTTCTCTGCGGTTACCTTATACTCCTGGTTCATTATCTGCAAAGAAAAAAGCCTAACGATAAAGATGGTGGCAATAACTATAGCCCCCAATATCAGCCTGTTCTTTTTTCTCAGATCAAATGCCATAACTTAAAAAAATTATCTCCAGTTTTTATAGAATACTCCGTACTCAATAAGAATAATAAGAAAGGAGTTTACAGCTACGCTTATTATAACCCTTGGGAGGTTATATATAAAGTGGGTTAATCCAAAGCTCTCTACCATTGAAAAGGTCATATGGTGTAATAGAATGGAGATTCCAAGATATGCAGAGAAGCGTGTAAAGCCCAGCTCTCTCAATCCCGGCCTCTCCTGATTGTCCATATCTCCTTTACGGCATACAAGTCCTAGTATCCGAAACTGGAAAAAGACCATCATTACGGATGCAAAGCTGTTTATACCCAAGATTGTATTGGAGAAGTAATCTACGGTCAGTCCGGTTATAAAAGCCCATATCATAAGTGATGGGAGTGATGTATTTACCGGTCTGGTAAGAAGAAAAAGGGGGTAGATAGATATAAAGAGAAGAGGTCCAAAATCTATAAGTGCACTCAGAATTATCTGAATGAATACAAAGAGTAAAAAAAGAATAAAATTACTTGTCTTTACCATTGGTCCTCCCCTGTATTAAGTCAAGTTCTTCTTTGTTGTTGTTCACTACAATATTTACATAATGTAGAGTGGAGAAATCCTGAAACAGCTTAACCTGAATATTATGGTGCGACCCTTTTGTCACTTCCGATTTTCTGACAGTCCCAAGAGGGAGGTCAGGCGGAAAGAGGGTAGAGAAGCCGCTGGTGTAAACAGTATCTCCAACCATAAAGTTTATGTGGTATGGGATCTCAATAAGTGTGGCGTAATCTGTTCTTCTCCCCTCCCAAATGAGAGGGCCAAATGCCATAGAAGGTGTAATCTTGGCGCTTACGCTCTGATTTATATTAAGAAAAGAGATAACATATGAGAAGTGATCTGATACGGAGGTTACCACCCCTACAACACCTCTTGGTGAGATGACTCCCATATCTTTTTCCACCCCGTTTTTTCTACCTTTATTGAGAATGATATAGTTGTGAAGTTTGTTGGTGCTGTTTGCAACAACCTTTGCGGGAATGTATGAGAAGTCCGGAGTGACCTCACCCGATTTAAGAAGTGAGTCCGAATGGGGTGAGATCTTTTTGTAGAGCTCTAACTCCCGCAGCAGTTTCAGGTTCTCTGCCCGTAGCATATCATTTACATCTCCCAGCCCAAAATAGTAATTAATATCAGATGTAAAGCCCGATACTCCGGTCTTAAGATGCATTACAACACCCCCAATCCTAACACTCTGGAAAAGACTCTCCCTGGAGATAATGATGAGAGAGAACCCTTGCAAAGCGAGAAACAGCAGAAGAGTTGTAAGTGCGCGTATGAAAGGAGACTTTCCCCACATTATACTATCCGGGATTTATAATTATCTCATAAGGAACGGAAGCTTGTCCGTATTCTTGAGGGCTATGCTTGTCCCTTTTGCCACTGCATGAAGAGGATCTTCTGATACATGAAATTTTATGTTGATCTTCTCATATAGTCTTTTGTCAAGTCCGCGAAGCAGTGCTCCGCCACCTGTAAGGTAGATTCCGTTCTGAACAATATCGGCATAGAGCTCCGGCGGAGTCTGCTCCAGTACCTGTATGATTGCAACCTCAATTTTTGCAAGAGATTTGTCTATACTGTGGGCAATCTCCTGACTTGTGACACTCACCTCTACAGGGTGCGCAGTCATAAGGTTGGGACCTCTTACTGTGTATGGTTCCGGATATTCGTCCAGCTCAGACATGGCAGAACCCACTTTGATTTTGATATCTTCTGCTGTGAGCTCCCCTATTTTAATAGAGTGCTGTTGCCTCATATATTGCTGGATCTCGTACGTAAATACATCTCCCGCAACTCGGATGCTCTGATTTATCACAATGCCTCCCAAAGAGATAACTGCTATCTCTGTTGTTCCGCCTCCTATGTCTACAACCATGTTTCCGGTGGGGGCCTCAACATCTATCCCGATACCTATTGCCGCAGCCATAGGTTCGTAAATAAGATAGACATCTCTCCCTCCTGCGTGCTCTGCAGAGTCCCTTACGGCACGTATCTCCACCTCTGTACTCCCGGATGGTATGCAAACAACCATCTTAAGACTTGGGGTGAAAAATGAGTTACGATAGTTTATCATCTTGATAAAGCCCCTTATCATCTGCTCTGCAGCATTAAAATCTGCAATAACGCCATCTCTCAGGGGTCTTATGGTTTTTATGTTTGCATGCGTCTTTCCATGCATCATACGTGCCTTTTGGCCAAAGGCAATTGGTTTTCCGGTATTCTGGTCTATAGCTACGATAGATGGCTCATCCACGACAATTTTATCGTTCATGAGTATTATCGTGTTGGCAGTTCCCAGGTCAATAGCCAGCTCCTGTGTCAAGAATGATAATGCCATAATATATATATATACTGTTTAGATTTTAGTAAAATTAATGTTTAAAGTGTCTTGTGTTGGTTATAACCATAGCGACCCCGTTGTTGTTGCAGTACTCTATGCTCTCTGAGTCTCTCACAGATCCGCCCGGCTGAATAACGGCAGTTATCCCCTCATTGTGAGCGATCTCTACACAGTCTGGGAACGGGAAAAATGCATCGGAAGCCATAACGGCACCTTTGAGTGGAAAATTGAAAGTGTGTGCTTTGAGAATTGCCTGTTTAAGTGCGTCAACACGAGATGTCTGACCTATACCGGAAGAGATAAGTGTTGCATTTTTGGCAAGTACTATAGCATTTGATTTAGAGTGTTTGACCAATTTGTTTGCAAAGATCATATCCTCTATCTCCTGTTTGGAGGCCACTCTAGATGTGACAGGTATAAGTGACTCCTCTCCCTCTATGGCTGAGTCTCTATCCTGAACAAGAACTCCCCCCAGTAAACTGCGGAATTTTTTTGAGCTCCTTAGATCGGATGAGTTTACAAGAATAATCCTGTTTTTCTTCTGTTTTAGTGTCTCAAGTGCACTATTTGAGTATGATGGAGCTATAATAACTTCGCAAAACAGCTTGTTCATCTCCTGGGCAGCATCTTCCTCTATCTCTCTGTTTGCTATTATTATCCCTCCAAATGCCGAAACCGGATCTGCAGCCAGCGCTGCCTCCCATGCGGCGGCTATTGTCTCCCTTGAGGCGCAACCACATGCGTTGTTATGCTTTAGAATTGCTACTGTTGGTGCTTCAAAATCGGAGATAAGTTCTATAGCGGCCTCAATATCAAGGAGGTTATTGTAAGAGATCTCCTTGCCGTGGAGCTGTTTTGGAATATTGCCGGAGGTGCCGTAGAAGAGCGCTTTTTGGTGTGGATTCTCTCCGTAGCGAAGCGGATATGAATCTCCCAAACTAATTTTGAAACCCTCTATTCCCGCCTCCTTGTTAAAGTAGTTAAATATTGCTGTGTCGTAGTGAGAGCTCACATTGAATGCCTGAGCAGCAAAGTAGAATCTCTCCTCTAATGTTGTAACCCCGTTGGACTCTGTAAGAGTCTTTAGAAGGAGCGGATATAGCTCTTTACATGGCACAATCACCACATCATTATAGTTTTTGGCAGCAGCTCTTATAAGAGAGATTCCGCCAATATCTATCTTCTCAATAATCTCCTGATGCGTTGCGTTAGATGAGACATACTTCTCAAAGGGGTAAAGATCTACTATTACAAGATCGGTTTCCGGAATATCGTACTCCTTTACCTGAGAGATATCTGTTGGGTTATCTCTCCTGCACAGGATTCCTCCAAAAACTTTGGGGTGGAGAGTCTTGACTCTGCCTCCCAGTATTGAGGGGTAAGTAGTAACCTCCTCTACGCTCTTTACAGGTACACCTATCTCACGGAGGTAATCATATGTGCCTCCTGTGGATAAGATTTCTATACCGGATTTGATTAGTTGCTTTGCTATGACATCAATCCCCTCTTTATGATAAACCGAGATTAAGGCCCTTTTAATAGTTCTCTTGTCCATACACTTTAAATGTGTGCAAAATTACAAAAATATACAATTAATACCTATTTTTGTTGCTATAAATGAGTACTGGATGGAGAAAAAATATTATGCGATAATAGTAGCCGGGGGCAGTGGAAGCCGTATGGGGGGAGAGATTGCTAAACAGTTTATCAATCTGGGAGGTAAGCCGGTTATTGTTCACACAATTGAGAGGTTTCTCTCGGTCTCCAAACCTCTGGATATTATTCTTGTTCTACCGTCAGACTACAAAGAGTACTGGAAAACCTACTGCTTTGAGAATAACTTTAACTTTCGTCACACTCTTGTCTCGGGTGGGATTACCCGGTTTCACTCTGTAAAGAGTGCTCTCAGATATGTTAAAAGGGGTGGTATTGTTGCAGTTCATGACGGGGTGAGGCCCTTTATCTCTCCGCAATATATAGAAGAGTTGTATGAGATTGCAGATAGTGAGGGTGCTGTGGTGCCGGTAATCTCACCTTCGGACTCTTTGAGAGTTAAGAATCCGGATGGATCAACCTCTGTTACAAACAGGGATAACTATTTTTTGGTGCAGACTCCTCAGGTTTTTAGGTCAGAAACTCTTTTGGATGCCTACAACCAGGCATTCTCTACCTCTTTTACCGACGATGCCTCTGTTGTCGAGGGGGCAGGAGCCAAGATTCACCTTGCAAAGGGCAAGGTGACAAATATTAAGCTGACACAACCGGAAGATCTTATTCTTGCAGAAGCAATTCTTAGCGTTTTTTAACAGAAGAGACCTTTCCCGGATAGTCCTTTACCCATACCTGTCTCTCTATTGCCTGATCTAGTGAAATGAATGTCTCTGTCTGCTCTACCGAAGGGATATTCTGAATAGTATTTATTAGAATCTCCATAAGGTGATCGTGATTCTGGCAGTAGATTTTTAACATCAGAGCGTGCTTGCCGGTAACAAAGTGGCATTCAACAACTTCTGGAATGTTTTTTAGGGCCTCAATCACCGAAGGGTAGTGGTTTGCTTGTGCAAGACTAACGCCAACAAAGGCGCAAACATTCAAACCGAGTGTTTGGGGTTTAACGAGAAGTCTGGATCCGGTTATAATTCCTAAGTTCTCCATCTTCTTCACTCTTTGGTGAATAGCGGCTCCTGAGACTCCGCATTCGCGTGCAATCTCAAGAAATGGCATCCTTGCGTTCTTTACAAGGAATGAAAGAATCTTTTGATCTATCTGATCAATCTGATATTTAGGCATACTAGTAAGAGATATATTGTCAAAGGACAAATATAATAATAAATTATAATTAATCCGGATTTATTTTTTGAAAAAAGAAAAGCCATTTGATAGGTATCTCTCCTGAGCAGGCAATTGAGTAGTCCATATAAGAGCAGGGAACAATCTGACTACTATTGTTTTTAATATCAGGAATCTCCATCCACCATCTCCCGGTGGAACTACTGGAGACAAAGACTAAATCTTGCCCCTCCTGACCCATGCTTACAATTTTTCTAAGGAAATTATCCTCCTTGCCATTACCTCCGGGATCTTCGCAGATATTAGAGAATAGCCCCTCTGCAATATGCCAGGAAACCTCTGCGATTAGCTCACCTGTTACCGATTTTGGTTTTAAAACGGAAGGGTATCCGAAAAGATAGATGTTTTTAACTTTTTGCCCCATCCCAATATATCTTCCTATTTGACATAACTCCTCGGCATAGAGGCCGTTAGGAGAACGGAGGGCGTTATCCGGAAAATCACTGTGACGCACACTGCGTAAATCTATAAAGATATGCTCTTTGTCTCTTAACATTGGCTCTGCTGCTGCCGGGTCTCCTCTCATAACACCAAGACGCATCTCCTCAAAGTTGCGCTTTAGCAGCTGCTGAACAGACTGGGGATTGCAGCGATAGATTTGGTAGCCTATATGGGAGAACTCTTTTGCGTAGGGGTCGTTAAGAATATATTCCAGGGGCGGATTCTCCTCTCCGGATATGGTGCCCGGGGAGATAAGAGATGCAGTGTAAGAGCTCTGAGGAAGTATCTGTGCGGGGTTTGGCAGAGTCTCTCCGCAAAGGACTATGCATTTTATTCCCAGATTGTTCGCGAGTTCTATTGTTCTGGTTAACTGGTTAATGCCCGGTCGGGTATAGTAGAGTGTGTACTTCTGGTGAGTGTGTAGATTTCCCAAAATATGAGCAATACGGTCACTTCCGGTTGTGTCCACAATGAGTGCGGGAGTCTCCCAGATAGCTTCGCTGATGGCTGCAGTTGGTATTATCTCTATAGGGTAGTTACTGCTCATATCTCGCCTATTTTTTAGGGGCAGATCTCTTGGGTTTACCGCTGCTTTGTGTCTTCTCTATAATCTCTTTTATCTCCTCTATTGTCATAGATGCGGGATCGGTCCCTTTTGGTATCTTAAAGTTCTCTTTACCCTTTTTAATATATGGACCGTAACGACCGTTAAGAAGTTCGATACCATCTTCCGGGAAGCTCTTAATGTTTTTTTGTGCCTCTTTTTTTGCGTTCTCCTCTATGATGTTAATGGAGCTCTCCAGATCTATTGTGTATGGATCTCCATTTTTGCCGATAGAGATAAATGAGCCCTTATATTTTATATAGGGGCCAAAACGTCCCGAAGCGCTTAATATCTCCTCTCCTTTATAGGTGCCCACAAGCCGTGGCAGACGGAACAGGTTGAGTGCCTCTTCCAGGGTGATTGTCTCAATGAGCTGACCCTTGGCAAGACTCATGAACTTTTTGTCCGGATCGTCACTCTCTCCTATCTGTGCAAGTGGTCCAAAGCGACCAATCCTGGCATAGACACTTTTGCCGCTTTTTGGATCTGTACCCAAAAATTTCTCTGCGTTTGCCGGTCTGGATACCGTTAGAGTCTCCTCCACACTTTTATGAAATGGCTTGTAGAAGTCCTCTATCAGCTTGTTCCATACCAGAGTCCCCTCTGCTACTCTGTCAAAATCCTCCTCAATCTTTGCTGTGAAGTTATAGTCCAGAATGGTTTTAAAATTATCTGCAAGAAAATCATTTACAACCATTCCAATATCCTCCGGGAAGAGTTTGTTCTTCTCTGCCCCCCATGTCTCTTTTTTGACTGCAGATGTGATTTTTTGACCTTTTAGTATAAGTTCGCGGTAGTTTCGCTCAAAGCCCGGGCGGTTATCCTTTACAATATAACCCCTTAATATTATGGTAGATATGGTAGGTGCGTAGGTGGATGGTCTTCCTATGCCCAACTCTTCCATCTTCTTAACAAGACTCGCCTCTGTATAGCGTGGGGGTTTCTGAGTGAATTTCTCTGTAGCTTTTATCTCGTTTTGGTTCATCTTTTGACCTATAGAGAGTGCAGGAAATAGAATCTCTCTCTCGTCCTCTTGTGAGTCGTCGTCCTTTGACTCCATATAGACCTTAAGGAAACCGTCAAATGTCACTCTGTCTGCTGTTGCAGTAAATGGGTACTTAACAGATGGTGATATAATTGAAACTTGAGTTCTCTGAATGGTGGCGTCGGACATCTGTGAGGCGATTGTTCTCTTCCAGATAAGGTTATAGAGTCTCTTCTCCTGTGTTCCCGCCTCTATTTGGATGTTGGACATATAGGTTGGCCTGATAGCTTCGTGTGCCTCCTGTGCCCCTTTACTCTTGGTGGCATACTGTCTTGTCTTGGAGTACTCTTTGCCGTAAAGCTCTGTAATCACCTTTTTTGCAGCGCCTATGGCCACATTGGAGATATTAACCGAGTCTGTACGCATATAGGTTATGAATCCCGATTCGTAGAGGTTCTGGGCTGCGCGCATGGTTTGACTCAGCGAGAATCCGAGCTTTCTTGATGCCTCCTGCTGTAGGGTGGAGGTTGTAAATGGTGCAGGCGGTGTCCTTTTGGACTCCTTCTCCTCTATAGTGCTTATATTAAAGATTGCCCCTTTACTGCTCTCCAGAATCTCTGTGGCTTGGGCCTCTGTGTCGAACCTCTCGGTAATCTCTGCAGATACTTTAACCGATTCGTCAAATCCGTCCGGATTGAAGATACCCTCTATCCGGAACTGAGATTTTGAGTTGAATTGCTGTATCTCTCTCTCACGCTCTACAATCAGCTTGAGGGCAACAGATTGCACTCTGCCGGCAGAGAGTTTCGGTTTAACCTTTTTCCAGAGTACCGGTGAGAGTTCAAATCCTACAAGGCGGTCTAAAACTCTCCTGGCTTGTTGGGCCATTACAAGATTCATATCAACGGCCCTTGGGTTCTCTATGGCGTTTAAGATTGCATCTTTGGTTATCTCATGAAATACTATCCTCTTTGTTTTTAAGGGGTCTAGAGCGAGGGTCTCTTGCAGATGCCATGCAATGGCCTCTCCTTCGCGGTCTTCATCGGAAGCGAGCCATATAGTATCTGCCTTTTTAGAAAGAGATTTAAGCTCTGCGACAACCTTTTTTTTGTCTTCGGAAACCAGATAGTCCGGTTCAAACCCCTTTTCGAGATCGATTCCAAGGTTCTTTTTTGAGAGATCCCTGATATGTCCAAAACTCGATTTTACGGTAAAACCACTACCCAGAAACTTCTCAATTGTCCTGGCTTTTGCCGGAGACTCAACGATTACTAAGTTCTCTCCCATACGTAAAAATAATGCTTGATGGCTGCAAAGTAAAGTATAAATTAAGGTATAATCAAAATTTTTATTTCTAATTTTGCCTTTTAGTACACTCGGAAATACTACATATAATGGAAATTAAAAAGAGAAAAAAGATTGTAAGGTGGTTCTGGATAATGCTCTTGACTCCCTTTGCATTACTGATGATTACACTGTTTTTGGTTGGAGTTTTTTCCGATATCCCCTCTTTTGAAGAGTTGGAAGATCCAAAGAACAATCTGGCTACAGAGATAATCTCAGAAGAGGGTGAGGTGCTCACAACTTTTCATATAGAGAACAGATCGTTTGTTACGTATCATGAGCTCTCACCTAACCTTGTAGAGGCTCTTTTGGCAACCGAAGATGTCCGTTTTCACAGCCATAGCGGGATAGATTTTCCCAGTCTTGCCCGTGTTGCTGTTAAATCTATACTTTTGGGACAGACAAGATCGGGTGGGGGTGGAAGTACAATCACCCAGCAGTTGGCCAAGACGCTGTTTCCGCGGGATACGGTTGTAAGTTCGTTTCCGGGAGCCGGTCTCTATAAGCTTGGAATCTCTAAGTTCAAGGAGTGGATAACCGCTGTTAAGCTGGAGAGAAACTACACTAAGGAGGAGATTATCGGGATGTATATGAATGCTGTCTTCTATGGCAGTAATGCTTATGGTATAAGGGCTGCGGCAAATACATTTTTTGGCAAGCACCCTTCGCAGCTCACTGTAGAGGAGGGGGCACTTCTTGTGGGGATGGTTAACAAACCTACCCGTTTTAATCCGGTGCTCAATCCGGAGAGGTCGCTGGCCAGGAGAAACCATGTGTTGAACCAGATGAGAAAGTATGGATATTTAAATAGACCGGAGTATGACTCTATTGTATCTATACCTATTACATTGTCATACTCTCAGCAAGATCACAATTCGGGTCTTGGTCCATACTTTAGGGATATGCTTCGCAGGGTGATGAATGCTAATGAGCCGTTAAGATCTTCTTACAGACAGTACGAAGATTATCGCGCAGACTCTACTTTGTGGAGAGATGATCCTCTTTACGGGTGGCTAAACAAGAACAGAAAGCCGGATGGCTCTAAATACAATCTGGATAAGGAGGGTCTTAAGATCTATACAACTATTAATGCGGCAATGCAACGCTATGCCGAGGAGGCGGTTGCAGAGCATCTGGGCAAGGAGCTTCAGGGTGCCTTCTTTAGGGAGCTAAGATGGAAGAACAACCGTCCCTTCTCGAATGATGTTCCTAAGGAGACTATCAACAACATTATGAGGCAGTCGCGTCGTTGGAGCGATCGCTACCGTATGATGTCTGCGGCGGGTGCTTCGGAGAAGGAGATTGAGCAGAGTTTCAGTAAACCTGTGCCTATGACTGTCTTTGCGTGGAACTCCAGGGGGAGGATTGATACCGTGATGACTCCCAATGACTCTATAAAGTATTATAAATCTTTTTTGAGGGCTTCGTTTATGGCAATGGAGCCGCAGACGGGCTTTGTTAAGGCGTATGTGGGTGGCCCGGATTACAGGTTCTTTAAATATGATAATGCCCGTCAGGCTAAGCGTCAGGTGGGTTCTACCATCAAGCCGTTCCTGTACACTCTTGCTATGCAGGAGGGCTATACTCCTTGCGATAAGGTTGTTAATGTTCCTCAGACTTTTATTGTTGGGGATACTACATGGACTCCTGCCAGTACCGACAAACCCGAGTGGATTGGGCAGAGTGTCACTCTCAAATGGGGGTTGACAAAGAGTAGTAACAATATATCTGCCTACCTTATGAGGCAGTTTGGGCCTAATGCAATGGTTGAGATGTGCCGTCGTCTGGGTATTAAGAGCCATCTGGATCCTGTGGTTTCGTTGTGTTTGGGGCCTGCAGATATTACTCTTTATGAGATGGTTGCTGCGTATAATACCTATCCCGGTAAGGGTGTTCATATAGATCCTCTGTTTGTGCTTAGGATTGAGGATAAATCGGGTAATGTGCTGAGTAGTTTTACTGCCCGCAAAAGGGAGGCGATTAGTGAGTCGACTGCTTACCTGATGGTTAATCTTATGCAGGGTGTTGTTAATGAGGGTACTGCTGCAAGATTGCGCTTCCGCTATATAAGGGAGGGGGCTCTGGCCGGTAAAACCGGAACCACTAATGATCAGTCGGATGGTTGGTTTATTGGGTTTATGCCTCGCCTGACTGCGGGGGTTTGGGTTGGTGCAGAGGACAGGCAGGTCCATTTTGAGGGTCTTGCGCTGGGTGGCGGTTCCAATATGGCGCTACCTATATGGGGTCTCTTTATGCAGAAGGTTTTGGCAAATCCCCAGCTTGGGATATCTGCCTACGACGCCTTTTCGGCACCTCCCGGCTTTTATGCAGACCTTCGTTGCCTGGGGACAGATGAAGATCTGCTCACAACACAATCTGCCAAAGACCCGTTCTTTAATTAAGGGTTAACGAGTTGTTGTAAAGTGTGCTTACAAAAAGGTAATTGAATAATAAAATTGCTTGATGAAAAAGAGAATAGCATTGGTATATGGTGGGGACTCGTCTGAGTATGAGATATCTGTAAAGAGTGGCAAACATATCGCTTCTCATATAGACAGAGAGAGGTATGAGGTGTTTGAGGTTATTATTAAGGGATCTGACTGGAGGGTTATTTGTGAAAGTGGTGAGAGCTATTTTATTGACAAGTCAGATTTTTCATTTAGTATTCCATCTAACAGCTGGACACCGGAGGCAAAAATGGAGTTTGACAAGGTATTGATAATGATTCACGGAACTCCTGGGGAAAATGGTCTTTTTCAGGCCTATCTGGAGATGGTGGGGATGAGTTTTACTACATCTTCGGCTACTGTTTCTGCTGTTACTTTTAATAAATATGCTTGCAAGTGTTTCCTTAGAGATACGGGGGTTAAGCTTGCTCGGGAGATCTTTTTAAGAAGGGGGGATAGTTATAATCCATACGATATATCTGCCCGCTTGGGGCTTCCTCTCTTTGTGAAACCAAACAATGGCGGTAGCAGTTTTGGGGTGACCAAGGTCAAGAGGCTGGAGGATCTTAATAATGCAATTGAGTGTGCTTTTAAAGAGGACGAAAGTGTTCTTATTGAGGAGTTTATTGATGGCCGGGAGATGACTAACGGGGTATATGAGAGAGATGGAGTGCTGGTTCGTCTGCCTGTTACCGAGATTATCTCCAATAACGAATTCTTTGACTACGAGGCCAAATATCTGGGTGCCTCTCAGGAGATCTGCCCTGCTCAAATCCCTCAGGAACTCAGTACTGCAATTATTGACCTCTCTCACAAACTATACAGACATCTCGGCTGCAGGGGCGTTGTCCGGATGGACTACATTGTGCGTGGTGACGAAATCTACTTCCTGGAGGTAAACACCGTTCCCGGAATGACCGAAATGAGCCTCGTTCCCCAGCAAATTCGAGCCGCCGGAATGACCATCAA
>JAUYTB010000242.1 GCA_030695305.1 Bacteroidales bacterium | reverse complement strand
ATGCGTCATTTGGGCGTAAATCTGTTGTTAAAAGTTAAATCAAATAATTGATTACAAAATGAAAATATCAAAACTTATTATAACAGCAGCTTTAATGCTTGTTGCATATATCACTGCTGCTCAGGTTGTAGATACGGGAATAGATGTGCTTAAAAAACACAACTTCAGAATATTGGAGGGTAAGAGGGTTGGCCTTATAACCAACCCTACAGGGTTCGATAAGACGATGAAATCTACAATTGATGTGCTTTTTGAGGCACCAAATGTAAAACTGGTTGCTCTTTTCGGACCGGAGCACGGTGTAAGGGGTGATGTTCATGCTGGGGATAAGGTAGAGAATATGAAAGATTCTAAAACCGGAATTCCTGTTTTTTCACTCTATGGGTCAACAAGAAAACCAACAAAGGAGATGCTTGAGGGCATTGATGTGCTTGTGTATGATATTCAGGATATCGGCTGTCGCTCCTTTACCTATATAAGCACAATGGGGCTTGCTATGCAGGCAGCAGCAGAGAATAATATTGAGTTTATTGTTCTGGACAGGCCAAACCCATTAGGGGGCAATAGAGTCGAAGGAAACCTTGCAGAGGATGGTTTTATCTCCTTTGTGAGCCAGTTCAAAATCCCTTACTTGTACGGTCTTACTTGCGGCGAGCTTGCAATGATGCTCAATGAAGAGAATATGCTTGGTGTGAAATGTAAGCTCAAGGTGGCAAAAATGGAGGGGTGGAGTAGAGATATGACCTTCGATAAGACCGGGCTGCAGTGGGTTCCATCTTCTCCACATATTCCACAGCCGGAGACCTCTCTCTTCTATCCAGTTTCGGGTATACTTGGTGAGCTTGGATATATCTCGATAGGTGTAGGGTACACAATTCCTTTCCAGATGTTTGCTGCCGAATGGATAGAGGCAGAGTCGCTTGCATCTCGTCTAAACAGCTACTCAATTCCCGGAGTCCATTTTCGCCCTATGCATGTAAAACCGTTTTACGCAGTGGGTGTTGGGAAAAATCTCCAGGGGGTTCAGGTCCACCTTATGGATGAGAAGCAGGCACCCCTTACAGATATTCAGTTTTATGTAATGCAGGCTCTTGCAGAGCTCTATCCAGAAAAGGCAGTCTTTAAAAATGCAGACCCTAAACGGTTCCGTATGTTTGACCAGGTCTCCGGAAGTGACTATATCCGCCTTAAATTCTCCGAACGCCACCGTTTCGAGGATATCAAAGAGTACTGGTACAAAGATGTAGAGAGCTTTAAAAAGCTATCTGAGAAATACTACTTTTATAGGTAAGGCCTCTCACAGCAGGTCATTTCTTTTTATGCGGCCGGCTGTTATACAACCCCCTAATCACAACGGGCATGTCCAATCCTCATCCGCTCACAAGTTCGCTACTTGCGGCTGAGTATGCCCTACTTGTGATTAGGGGTTGTTTGTAAGCCGGCTGGGTAAGAATAATCCTGCTGCGGGATTTGCTTGGGTAATGAATTAATGAGAATGAGTTTGCCCTACTTGTGCTAAGGGTTTATTATTCAGCCCGTGGGGAGATTTGCGTTCCTGCTGTGAGAATTTGCTCAAACAAATTAATTATCTTAATTTTAGGGTGCTGAGTACCTAAGCGGTATTTAATATTTTCCGGGTTGTTGAATTGATTTAAATGCTATCTATATGTGTAACAATTTTAGAGTTTGTCGATTATTTTTATCAGGGTTGATTTTATTAATTGGAATGACGATTACGTTATTCTCTTGTATACAAGAAGAAAAAACGAAGAACTTGAGGATAATCGATTTAGCAGGTACTGTTGGGAAAACCAGTGTAGTTAATCTTTCAGAAATTGCAGAGAGTATAGACTATATTCCCTTAGAAACCAATGATGAAGCATTACTTTCACCACCATTGATGAACCTAAATTTTGTAAATGGGAAGCTATATATTAGTCAGTTTAGGACTGAAATAAAAATATTTAACCAAGATGGCTCTTTTATAAAAATTTTCAACAAAAAAGGCAGAGGCCCGCAAGAGTATGAGTCCCTTTCTGATTTTTATATTGATCCTTTATCAAGCGATTTGTTGATTTACTCACACAGAAAGTAATCAGAATACAACAACGAAGGTGATTTTATTAAAAGAATTTTATTATACCAGAAAGATGAAATATCAATATTTGGTCCAAGTAGATATTTCAAAATTGATAAGAATCTGAATTTAATTACATTTAATAACTATAAATCCAAATATACATCCTGTTTAACAGATAGTCTGTTTAATGTTCTTTACTTCATAAACTTTTCTGATAAAGATCTTAGTACTCGTTTGAACAGTCAGAAACAAATTAATTTTCTTAATCCATATTTCTATAAATTCAGAGATAGTGTTAGAATATTTAACGGCTATGGTGAAAACATTCTTTCCGCTTGTAATTCCAAAGGAGTTGATACATCCTTTATTTTAAATTATGGGGCGTATCACTATAAAAATATTAATTTGAATGTTCGCAATTATAATAATCTACCATTCATCCGGCGATACAATAAAGTATATGAAAGTACAATTTACCTTTTTATCCAATTTCACTTGGGTTCTTTACCCCATAAACCAAGGATTAAGTTACAGGCAGGCAAAGCTGGAGAAAGAGGGGAGACGTTAGAGCAACCTATAACAGCTTCACTCTTCAACAAAAAAACCGGGCAATTTCAATATGTAGATCAACCGGAGATTAACCAGTTTGGTTTTGTTGATGATTTTGAGGGTGGCCCGGCAATATGGCCGGATTATATAAGTGAAGATGATTTTATGGTGACTATAATTGACGCCTACAAATTTATCCAACACGCCCAAACCCATAAAGTATCTGACAAATTCAAAAAGATAGCCGATGGATTAAAAGAGACCGACAACCCGGTAGTTGTGCTGGTGAAGCTTAAGAACTAAATCACTCATAATTAAAAAATATGAAATATTGCAGCATAAAAACATTCGCTTTGGTGGCTATTTTATTGATTAATGCCTGTAGCTCTTCAGATGTTTCCAATAAAAAATATTCTACCATTAACATCGCAGATAATATTGGTAGGGGGTATTTATTAAATATTAGCGAAATAGCCGAAAGCGTCGAATATATCGCCCTCGAGACAACCGATTCATCATTGGTTGGAGATTTAAGCCAGGTTTATTATACAAATGGTTTTTTTGTTCTGAACACATTTAAGAATTCCAAAGGGATACTAAAGGTATTCGACAGGAAAGGTCAATTTCATAACACACTAAGCAGATTAGGACGAGGACCGGAAGAGTATACATCAATAAATAGTATTGATACCTATAAGAATAATATAGTAATATTGACATTTCATAATATCATAGAATACTCTTTCGACGGCAAATTCATAAAATCTGTACCCGTTAAAAAAGAGGAGTTTTGTAATGGTTATGGTAATATAAAAAAAATAGATGATAGTCATTATATGTTAATTACGATGCCGGATTCCAAAAATCAAAATAAATATGCAGCCATAATAGTAGACTCCTCTGCAAAAATAAAGTTGTCATTCAATTATCCTAAATCTGAAATTGAAATTGCCAAAAATAGAAGAAGTAGGGTAAAAGGATTGGATAATCCTGTAATTTTCAGCAATAAGAGCCTTGGAAAAGTTGTAACAGGGAACGACGAATTCATAATATCACATAGTAAAGAATATGAGAGTATTGATACAATATATAGAATAAATTACGGCAAATACAAGATAACTGGAGATAATATAAAAAGGGTGAATAAGCGGAGTAAATATATTAACTTGTATGGTCAAATACTAGAGGGTAACAATCATATATTTTTCAACTTGAATTTACGCACATTAGCTCACAAGCCAATGAAAATGATGAGGATAGGAGCAAAGGACACTGTTATGCTTTTTCCATTTTCGTGTGCTTTATACGACAAAAGAGATGGTACTTTTCGTCTGATTGATCAACCGAAAGATTTTCAAAAGGGATTTATTGAAAATTTTGAGGGTGGTCCTGCATTCTGGCCTAATTATATCAGCGATGATGAGTATATGGTATCATTTATAAACGCCTCAGAATTCATCCAACACGCCCAAACCCATAAAGTATCTGACAAATTCAAAAAGATAGCCGATGGGTTAAAAGAGACCGACAATCCGGTAGTTGTGCTAGTGAAGCTAAAAAAGTAGTAAGATTTACTTGTACAATAAAATAATTATCATATTATAGGGTGCTTTTAGGAAGCTTAGAAAAGTCTATGGCAAATATAGAATCTGCTTAATTGCAACTACTTGTTCGGCATACTTTTGTGGATTGGTTTTTTTCAACAGGTTGATATTATAAAGTTTCCACTTAATTGCAGGATATTTGCTATAATCAACTGCAGTCCAATCTGGCTCCCCTTTCGAGAAACTCAACAAAAATTCTTTATCCGCAGGGGTTAATGATTCGTTTACCATTATTATAAGTTGATCTCTCGTAGTTTTATATTCGTCATATCCGAAAGAAATATCAGTCATTCCGTTGAACTGTTTTTCAAAGACTGCAGATATATCTATTAGATGAGGATTTAATAACTCTTGAATGGGACGTTTACCACATAAGAGAAAAAATACAAATCCATCTTTGATATCAGCAGAATAACCGATTTCATTGATGAAATTTTTGACATCAAACAAATCACGAGGATGTTGTCTATCCAATGCTGCATTAATCTTCCCTCCCCAAAGTTGCTTTTGGGAAACCAATCTAACTTCACAGAACTTATCAAAGGTTTCTTGAGCTTTATCGCAAAGTACCATCAACTCTGTATCCGCAATTACTCCACGATTAATTTGGTTTACCTCGATTTTGACCATTGCATCACTAGTCGCGCATATCAATTTCAGCTCATCTTCTGCTTTGACCTGATCTGTAAAACTAATCCTGGGGATTTGTTTCCTTAATCGTTCTTTTATTCTCTCAAGGGCTAATCGGATAAAAGGAGTGATGCTTGTTTTTTATATGCATCTTTCATAATGACAGCTCTTTGGGTAATACTAAATTATATTTTTGTATTAGTACACCTTTATTAACCAAGCTCCGATTACCAGAACCGAGGTCAATTTTTGCGTTATCGATATATTTAAACCAGCTATGATTAGCTCGCTCTGCAAAATAGAGAAACAGTCTTTTGGCTTTTATTGATCTACATTCTTCCAATAGCTCTTGCACCTGTTTGGGACGCAATGTTGGAAGTCCTTCCATTAACTCGTACGCTTCGGTTAGAGCAAATTCATTAGGGCATAGTGATAAACATTCTAGCATTGCCCTACCTGGACTTGATATTTTCATATCTATTCCTGCATATATATAATCTACTAAACCAACGGCATCATCCTTAAATAAAGATGTTTTGAATAGTTTATAATCAAGATCCCATTTATTGTTCACAAACCAAGTAGGTAGTTTTGTCTTACCTAAAGTGAATAATGTGGTTTTGGGAGCTGTTAGTTGGAGGTAATGAGCAATACCATTTAATTCCAATGCAGAACGACCTCCTAAATGAATATTGATATTTGCCTGGTATTGTATAGCTGAGAGAGCACCGGTTAACAAAAGCGAGTCTCCGGATTTAAGCATTGCTCCTTTGCCAATAGACTTTAGCCAGCCACTTTTCCTGTATCGTTGCTGTAATTCGTATGAATACCCTTTGGAAACGAGCCAAGAAGACAACAAAACAAGATTTTTAGGAAATTCTTGCATTAGTTTACCAAGCTTGGAATAGTTTGTATTTAGTCTTTCTACCATACTTTAGGTATTGATATAGGTACAAATTTAAATAATTTTATTAAGCCAAGCAAAGTTCTTGATTTATATTTACGTATATACATATACTGAGAGTATAGATATAAGAGTAATTATAAACTATAGATTATAGTCGTAATACAAAAAGAGCTGCACTCTTTAACAGCCCGCGGGAGATTGGCTTTCCTGCTGTGAGATTTCTTTTGAAAAAATTCAATAGATTTATTTGCTCAAACAAATTAATTATCATAATTTTAGGGGTGCTGAGTGCTCGATCGGTATTTGAATATTTTCCGGGTTGTTTAATTGAATAAAATGGGATCTATATGTGTTACATTTTTAGAGTTTGTCGATTATTTTTATCAGGGTTGATATTATTAATAGTAATGACGATTACGTTATTCTCTTGTATACAAGAAGAAAAAACGAAGAACTTGAGGATAATCGATTTAGCAGGTAATGTTGGGAAAACCAGTGTAGTTAATCTTTCAGAAATTGCAGAGAGTGTAGATTATATTCCATTAGAAACAAATGATGAATCATTACTTGCACCTCCATTGACTTACCTAAATTTTGTAAACGGGAAGTTATATATTAGACAGTTTCAGACTGAAATAAAAATATTTAATCAAGATGGTTCCTTTGTTAAAGTTTTCAACAAACAAGGCAGAGGGCCACAAGAGTATGAGTTTCTTTCTGATTTCTATATTGACCTTTTAACCAATAACTTATTGGTTTACACACACAAAAAATTATCTGAATATAACATCAACGGTGATTTTGTAAGAAGAATATCATTATACCAAAAAGATGAAATATCAATATTTGGGTCAAATAAATATTTCAAAATTGAAGAGAATCTTAATTTAGTTACATTTAGTAAATATAAATCCAAATATTCATCCTGTGTAACAGATAGTTTGTTTAATGTTCTTTATTATATAAATTATTCTGATAAAGATATTAGTACTCGTTTGAATATTGAGAAACAAATAAATTTTCTTACACCATATTTCTATAAATTCAGAGATAGTGTTAGAATATTTAACGGCTACGGTGAAAACATTCTTTCCGTCAGTAATTCCAAAGGAGTTGATACATCCTTTATCTTAAATTATGGGGAGTATCACTATAGAAATTTTAATTTGAATGTTCGCAATTCCAATAATCTACCATTCATCCATCGATACAGAAGTGTGTATGAAAGCTCAAACTACCTCTTTATGCAATTTTTTATGGGCTCTTTACCTCATAAACCAAAGATAATATTAAGATATGAAAGAGAAAAAAATGAGAAAAAAGTAGAATTACCTATAACAGCGTCACTCTTCAACAAAAAAACCGGGCAATTTCAATATGTAGATCAACCGGAGATTAACCAGTTTGGTTTTGTTGATGATTTTGAGGGTGGTCCGGCAATATGGCCCAACTATATAAGCGAACAAGATTTTATGGTTACTATTATTGACGCATATAAATTTATCCAACACGCCCAAACCCATAAAGTATCCGACAAATTCAAAAAGATAGCCGACGGTCTAAAAGAGACCGACAATCCGGTAGTTGTGCTGGTGAAGCTTAAGAACTAAATAGCGTGCTCTATAGCAGCCCAAGTGTTTTGCTGCGCACGAGCATACAGGCACCGGTTACTCCGCACTTCTCTCCAAGACGGGAGAGGCGCAGCTTAGTGTCTTTACTAACAAGGATGAGGGAGTATTTGTTGATGGCACTGCGGATAGGTAGTAGTATGTACTCTTTGGCCGCGGCTAATGTGCCGCCAAGAACTATAAGCTCCGGATTGAAGAGGTTAATAAGGCCGGAGATTGCTTTGCCCAGCTCGTTTCCAACACACTCAATTATCTCAATTGCAAGAACATCTTCTTTCTTTAGTGCCTCCATTATATCTTCCAGGGTTATCTCCTCTCCATTATTGAACTTGCCTGAGAGCATTGATACTCGACCATCTTTTAATTTTTCTGTGAACATTCGGTGGATGGCAGATCCGGAAGCACCGGTTTCGAGGCAGCCGCGTTTCCCACATCGACAAATTATCTCATTGTCATAAAACGGGAAGTGGCCGTACTCTCCGGAGAAGCCGGACTTACCGTAGTATAGCCTTCCATCAACGATAATTCCTATACCAAGGCCCCAGCTTGCGTTAATGAACAGCATGTTCTTTACATGGCTCTCCTCTCCGGTCATAAACTCTCCGTAGGTCATGGCCCTTGAGTCGTTCTCAATATAGACAGGGCAATCTACCCTCTCCTCAATAAGCATTGAGAGTGGTTTCTCTCCAAGAAAATAAAAGCTGTAACTGTAACCTGATTCTGAATTCACTCTACCCGAGAGGTTTACACCAACGGACAGAATTTTATCGCGAGAAACAGATAGGTTGTCTATAAATGAGTTTATGATAGAACATAGAGAATCAAGTGATTGAAGAGTATTCTCCATTACGAATGATCTGTTCCCGGCATACTCGGTCATCTCTCCTTTAAAGTTGATAACACCCAGAGAGATAAAATCTTTACTTATATCCACACCTACAAAGTATCCTGCATCAGGATTAAGACCGTACACATTGGGCCTTCTGCCTCCGTTTGTACCTTGTTTCCCAAAGTCAAGAACATACCCTTCGCTTATAAGCTCTACAATCAGTTTTGTAATTGTAGGAACGCTTATGTTTGTCTCTTTGCTAAGGTCTGTGATACTATGATTTCCCCCGATTACAAGTAGCCGGATGATCTCCTTTTTAAGAGAGGCGTTTCTGTTGCCCTCCTGTGATTTTTGAAGAAAAGAGGTATTCATGGTTTAGGTGTTCGGGAGACAAATTTATCAAATTATTATATCTTTTCGTACCCTTTGTCGGCATATTTAAGTTTATCGTACCAGTTGAACTTGAGAATTATCATTGTAATAATTGTAATAGAGAGAGTTATCCAAAAAGCTTTGAAGTTATGAATAACTAGATAAATTGGAAGTACAACCAGTGACATCTGCCAAACAATACCTGTAACCACATTGATTGCATCTCTTTTAAAATCTTTATTTCCTTCAAATGATGGATCTTCCAAAACTACCTTATTATGGATAGGTTTCCAGAAACCCCATGGTCTTACATTTTTATAGAACTTCATAAGTGTTTCGTCTGAATCTGGCTTTGTAAGTAGTGTGCCTGCGACGCATCCGACAAACGAAAATATCAGAATTGCAGGGAAGAAGTAGATATCTGCAATATCTGGCAGAAAAACAAGCTTAATTGTAGATGAGGAGAGACCCGCAAGCATCCCCCAGAAGTATCCGTAACCATTGAATCTCCACCATATCCACTTCAATACATTAGCTGCAGCGTATCCTCCGTATAGAGAGGATGTAATCCACAAGGTTAAAGAGTTAAGGGATTTTGCATAAAAACCGAAAATTACACCGACAACAACCAGGATAACCGAGGCCAGGTAGCTGTATCTTATATAAGTTTTTGGGGCAGCATTGGGGTTGATATATTTTTTATAAAGATCATTTACTATATATGCAGGTGCCGAGTTGACAAAAGCGGCAAGAGTTCCCATAAATGCAGCCAGCAGTCCGGCTAATAGCAACCCTTTAAGTCCTACCGGAACAAATCTGGTTATAGCCATTGGAAGGATGGTTTCAAAATCTACATTGGAGCCCATCCCGGCAAGCTCCGGTGATAGATAGACAAGCGTTAATGCTGCAAGTCCGGCAACCATCAGATATCTTGGAGCATAGAGTACAAGAATTGTGAATCCGCTCATCTTTGCTGCATCGGATGGCTTTCTTGTAGATAGTATCCTTTGCATATCGTAGCTTGGAACAGGGCCTGCAAGACTTGCGAATATTCCCTTAAATAGCATAAGCATTACCAGAGGCCCAAAGAGATCGTACCCATCGGATGCAACCTTATCGTTTAATGCAGGCATCAATCCGCTCCAATCGAGATTGAGATTCCAACCGAAAAATATATTGTCCCATCCGGCAGGGGTCAGAGCTGCAACCTGCTCTCCGGTAATAGAGTTGTAAGCGATATATCCAATAATAAGGCAGGATGTGGTCATAATTGCAAACTGAAATACATCTGCTGCGACTACACTGAACATTCCTC
>JAUYTB010000223.1 GCA_030695305.1 Bacteroidales bacterium | reverse complement strand
TTGCATTGGTAATTGCAGAAAAGTAGCACTGCATTATACTCGCCCAGTCGCTGTCCGGACCTGAAGTAATTATTTGGGAATAGATATGATTATCTTTAATGTCAATTTCAAAATTATCTTGAACAGTTATGGGATAGTACTTTTTTCTCCTTTTGAACTGCTGGTTAATAATAAAATATCTGTCAAGCAGAAAGCTAGATTGAAGGGCTGCGACAGACTCTCCCTCAATTTTTATGTGTGTATCGCGCCACTCCGAGAAGTTCCCCCCTGTGTAGTATCTGTCTGCAATATTTACTCCACCTATAAACCCGGCAATACCATCGACAACAAGGATTTTACGGTGATTACGATAATTTAGTTTAGATGTTGGTGTGATGAATCTTACAGGAGAGAAACTAAGGAGCTCTACTCCGTTTTTTATGAGATCATTTTTAAAATCGGTGGTAAGTCCCCAACAACCCACATCGTCATAAATAACCCTCACTTCAACACCTTCGCTTGCCTTTTCTATCAAAAGATTCTTGAATCTTGTACCAATAATATCGTCTTCGAATATATAAGATTGCAGATGAATATGCTGTACTGCTTTTTTAATCTCCGCTAACATTGCATCCAGAGCCTCTTTGCCGGAAAGGTAGAGATCTATCTTTCTGTTTACGCCAAGGGTACTTCTGCAACTTCGCAGATTAAGCATTATCATTGGCATAAATGGTTTGATATGCTCCGGAAGATAATTTTTGTCTGTTTTGAGATGTTTTAACTGGATGTTTGCTGCTATTCTCCTAACTCTCTCGTCTCTAATTCCTTTTCTGTTGAAGATTTTTCTTTTGCGAAAATTTTGTCCGAAAAAGAGGTAGAGCAGAAGACCAATATATGGAAGAAGAAGGATAACCACAATCCAGGAGAGAGACTTTACCGGATCCAGTTTACGATAGATGATTACTGCAGAGGCGTAAATTGCCATAAGCAGATAACTCAAATAGAGAATTACAGAGAGGTACTCCCAAAATGGCATAAAATATTAATATTCTGTTAATCAATTTTTTTTCCTGTATACAATATTGCAACTCCACCACTTAGTGTTATAAATTGAACATCTTTAAAGCCAAAATGTTCAAGCTCAGATGCAAACTCTTCATATTGAGGAAAAGAGTCAACACTTACAGGGAGATAGCTATAAGCGTATCTCTTCTTTGAGATGATTCCTCCAATAATTGGAACCACTTTTGTGAAGTAGGATTTAAAAATCCATCTCCATAATCTGTTTTTAGGGGTAGCAAACTCAAGTATCGCCAGCTCTCCTCCCTGTTTTAAAACTCTTCTTATCTCAAGAAGTGACTCACCTCTTATGTCAAAGTTTCTTATTCCAAAGCCGATTGTTACTAGATCAAAACTACAATCTTCAAATGGAACAGAGTCTGCAGAGGCGCAAATAAATTTAATCTTTGCCCCAATTTTGCCACTCTTCTCTCTGGCAACATCTATCATCTTCTCTGCAATATCAATGGCACTTACTTTTAGCCCCTTTTTCCAGAGAGCAATAGAGATATCTCCGGTTCCACAAGCAATGTCTAGAGCTGTTTTTGGCTCTCTTTTCATTATATGCCTAATTAAGATCTTTCTCCACTTTTTATCAATTCCGAGTGATAGTAAATGATTAAGAAAATCATAATTTTTGGCAATACTGTTGAACATTGCCGAAATACCGGACTTGCTTTTATCGGGAAGAGCCGTCATCACCCGATGTAATCCCTTATAAAACCAAATGATTGTTCATCCATCCTGAGCTCTCCTTTAGTGACGTGTCCTAAAAGGGTAATTTCAATTCCGTTATTATAGATATAGTCTACAAATTTCCCCTCTCTGTCTGAGCTGACACTCACAAGAATTGCCTGGTTTCCCTCTTTAAACAGGAACTCTTTTTCCGGAATCTCTGCATCCGATGTAATATCAAACCCCAACTGCTTCACTGAGCATGACTCAATCAACCCTGCAAAGAGACCATCTCTGTTTAGTGTATGAGCGCTAATAATGAGATTGTTATCTGCAGCATCAATAACCACTTCTACAGCAGAGCTGTTATCATCCTCTTTTCCTGTGTAGTCTCCAAGCAGATAAATTGTATCTCCCTTCTTTGAAAAGCTCATTGGAATTTTATCATTCCCTATATTGAATATGGTGTTGTAGGGTCTTTTTGAATACTCGGAAATGCTCTCTTTCAACTCTGTACTGAGTGAGAGTATGTCTGCAATCTCTTTCAGATCCTCTAGTTCACTGATTTGTTTTCTGAAATTATCGTTCATCACAATATGGTTTTATATTTTTTTGCTAAGTTACAAAAAATAATTCTATATTTGCAGACCCTAAGCCCAGATGGTGAAATTGGTAGACACGCTACTTTGAGGGGGTAGTGCCGGTTACGGTGTGCAAGTTCGAGTCTTGTTCTGGGCACCAAGAAAATAGGATGATCAATATTTTGGTCATCCTATTTCTTTTTATATTTTTTGTTACAGAGCGATTAAATATTCTGGCTCTATGGATCTAAGTTACTATTCGGGCCTGTTTTTTTACCACGAAATCACCTTTTTTAACTCCTAAATTATCTGCAATAACATCACATTTAACCATTAAAAGGAAGTAAATTGTTTTTTCTGTTTTCCCGAATAATCCCTCAAGATTGCCCTGTCCTTTAGAGATTATAATATCTGAACTGTTAAACTCAGCTATAAACTCTTGAGAACACTGCTCCAAAATGGTTGAAGGAGCATCGTAACCATTTGAGATTACTTTAGCTGCACTCTCCATCCCTATATAGCGAGCATCTTCAATTGTTGCGTCATTTATAACAGGAGCACCACGAACAACATAAGTAAGATTTGGATGCAATATCGTCTCAATTAGAAGTTTATCAAAAACAATCTCTCCACAATTATCTCCAAGATAGAGCACTTTTTTTACTTTTGAAAGATCTTTTTTTAACTCAAATGAGTCATCGATACTATAGTTATTACTGAAAACAGTTGACATTGCAGATTCGAGATCTATATTGTCTGTGATTCCATAATCAATTATATTTCCCGCAATGGCCAGACGTAAGGCTGTATCAAAGCTGTCGGCAGAGGCTTTTACTCTCTCTCTAAATTTTGGATACATTTCTAAAACCTGATCATTGCTTTTTTTCTTAACACCCTTATAGGGATCCGGGCTGTGGGTGTACTGTTTAAAAAGTATGTGCAATTCACGTGAAAGTTTTGTAATTGAAAGATCATTTTCGGTACAGTTGAAAATATTAAACATATCTCCAACAAACCTTTTTTTCTCATCCTCCAAAAGACTCTTACTCTCCAGTAATCGTTCAAAAGCTCTTACGAAACAGAAGTAACAACGATGGTCAAATAGTATCTCTCTATCTGTTCCGGTATAAGTCAACATAAAACTTTACCTGCTACAATCTAATCTTTTTGAACTCATCTTTCATTCTTTGAAGATCTGTCAACCAATCTTCAATATCATTCTCGTGTTCTAACTCTTCGTTCATAATTTGAACAGCCATTTGATGAGTTGCGTGGTCTTTACCGCTTGTGTAATCTGCAATCTCCTTATAACGATTTATTGCACAACGTTCACCCTTAAGGTTTTGCTCCAATATAACTTCAATATACGGATCTGCAGGCTCATCATATGAGCAGCGTGATAGTTTTGACCACTCAGTAGGATTTATAACAGGAGTACCTCCAAGTTGAATTATACGGTTAACAACCAGAACTGCGTGACCCAGCTCCTGGTCTGCGTGTAGCAGTAACTCCGGCTCTACCTCGCTTCTCATTGGACCCTCCATTAATCTTGCACCAATCCAATATTGATAGTAGGCTAACCACTCTTCTGAAAGTGCTGCATTTAGCATACCTAGTAATTTTTCAAGATCTACTGAAACGACTTTTATTGCTTCTCTTCCCATTTTTTTTTATTTTTTTAGGTTATTCTTTATTTCTACCTCTTCCTGCACCTCTTCCTGCACCTTTTCCTGCACCTCTTCCTTCACCCTTACCTTCACCTCTTCCCGCACCTCTTCCTGCACCTCTTCCTGCACCTTTACCTGCACCTCTCCCGCCTCCAACTCCCGGTTTGTTGTCTACTTCTGCTGATTGTTCCTGTTCTGTTGCAGGCATTGTATTGCTCGATTTGCACCGGCCCATTCTTCTTCCGGTCATTGGCCCGTCTCCATTAGGCCCTTTGCTGTTTAATCCTGGCATAATTACCTCCTT
>JAUYTB010000222.1 GCA_030695305.1 Bacteroidales bacterium | reverse complement strand
CTACAATGCATTTGTCGTAGAACTCTCTTGGGAGGGTGTCTAGCTGGCTTTTGGTAACGAGCAAGCTGTTTACCTTATATTTGTTCATATAAGATGACATGTTGCCGTTAAGATAGAGAATCGGGATTCCGCAGACGCTTTTGTTGGCTTTGCCGTTCTCCATTGTTATGAATGCTACCGGTTTGTATGGGAAGCTCTTCTCGGACAATAGGTAGTTGGTGAGCTGTATAGATTGTGCGTCTGCTCCCAGTATGAATGATCTGGTGCGTTTTATGGTGTTGCTTTCCACCATGTATTCGAATACGCTTCTTATTACAAAGCGGAATACGAGTTGGCCAGCGATTAACATTAAGCCGAGGAAGATTGGGAACCAGAGGTGTGATGCTGCTACATAGGTGTAGGGATAGATTGCATAGATAGCAATGCTCCCTATTTCGTATGTAAGTGTGGCGGCGAATACGGCTTGTACTACTCTTCTTAGGTCGCCTATAGATGAGAATCTTACAACTCCGTGGTAGGTTCTAAAGATTATGGATGTTGCTCCAAATATCAGAACTACTATTGCGAGTTTGTACCACATATAAACTCCCTTCTCTACGGCTATGGTGTCTCTGAAGGTCCATAGTGAGAAGAAGGCGAGCATAACGATGGCAAGGTCGATCCCATATATGATCCACCTTGGCATGTAGTTGCTCATGAAGAGTTTTAGGTACGGTTTTAATTTTTCCAGTAGTTTTTGCATAGGTAGAGGGTGGTGTACGTACGACAGGGGTAACGAGAAATGTCGGTGAGTCACATTGGTGGTTTTATTCACTGTTGTTGGCTCTCCGACCTAAGGAAGTTTTTCAGGTGTGCAAATATAACGCTTATATGCCATGGTTACAAAATAATTTAATATTTTGTTAACACATTTATTAACTATATAGGTGCTGATATCTACGCTAATATAGCTGTATTAATGATTTACTGTGTTTTTATCTACTCTTAATTATTATGTGCCAAAAAATTTCTATATTTTTGCTTGTGTCATTTTTTTTATTAAATGTTTGCTATTTATAAGAAATTTTATTAATAATTGCTAATATAATGAGAAATTCTAAATTATTACTCTTTTTGTCCATTTTTTGGATAACTCTCTCTTCTTTAATTTTTACTACGGCTGCTTCGGCTGGCTCTTCTCAGCATGTTAGGGCTGGGTCGGGGGTGGTGGGTGACTCCTCTGCTGTTCTGGTGAGGTTCGCTTTTTTGGCCGATTTGCATATCTCTGATGTTGCTACGAATGTGGAGGATCTTGAGATTTCGGTTGCTCATATTAACAGTTTGAAAGGTATTGATTTTGTAATATTCGCGGGGGATATCACAGAGTTTGGTAGTGATGAGGAGATATATTTGGCAAAATCTATTATAGATAAGCTTAATGTTCCCTATTATATTGTGTCGGGGAACCATGATTCTAAGTGGAGTGAGAGTGGATGTAACACTTTTTCAAGGGTTTTTGGTTACGAACATTTTAACTTCAATTTTGGGGGTGTTCAGTTTATTGGTACCAATTCGGGGCCTAATATGCGTATGGCTCCGGCTCTTGTGCCTCGTGAGAGTATGGTGTGGTTGGATAGTGTTACGCGTGCTTTGCCGGCTGATGTTCCTGTGATTTTTATTAACCACTATCCTCTGGATGACTCGATGCTCAATTATGAGTCTGTGTTGGAGATGTTGCGTAGGACAAATATTCAGTTGTCTATGTGTGGGCATGGTCACTCTAATCGTGTGATGGACTTTTCTGGTGTGCGTGGTCTTATGGGTCGCTCTAACTTGCGTGCCGGCAAAGTCGCCGCCGGTAAACCTGGTTATAACATTGTCACTATTACAAAAGACAGTATAATAGTCTCCGATGAAGAGGAGAGACCTTGGCAAGGGTTTCGGACCTTGCGTCCGTTTGTGGACATTGTCTGGGAGTTTCAGGACAACTCCGATATAGGATCTGCACCTGCATCTGCCTTTGATATGGTCTATATCTCCAACACTGCCGGTGTTGTAAAGGCGCTCGATATCTCCAATGGCTCTCTTCGCTGGAGTTTTGCTACCGGGGGTAAGATCTTCTCCTCTCCCGCTATCTGCGAGAGTTCGGGTACTCTTGTTGTTGGTTCGAGTGATAACTTTATCTATGGTCTGGATGCTCGCTCGGGTGCTCTTCGGTGGAGGGTTGAGGCGGCTAAGAGTGTGTTGGGTTCTCCTGCTATATATAATGGTATAGCTTATATTGGTGCTTCGGATGGTGTTTTTCGTGCGATTGATGTGAGGTCGGGTCGTGTGGTGTGGAGTTTTGGTGGTGTCAGGGGGTTTGTGGAGGCGAGGCCGTGGGTTGATAGTGAGGGTGTTTATATTGGTGATTGGGCTAATTATGTTTATGCTTTTGATCCGGTTGATGGTGGTTTGCAGTGGGAGTGGACTAATCGT
>JAUYTB010000287.1 GCA_030695305.1 Bacteroidales bacterium | reverse complement strand
ACCTTTCATCACATCGGGCGGTCGTTTATGTCCCATTTGCTCACTTGCTATCATGGTCATTAAGATGTCGCTTTGGTCGGCAGTCAGTTGTGCAAGTGCCTTGCGGGCAGCTTCGCGCTGCGCGTCGGTGTAGTCTGAGTCTTCTACTTCCTCTTGGTAGGCTGCATCCGCATTGTAACTGTCATCTGCCACATCTTCAAAAATGACTTTTCCATATTGCATATCAGCATCACTCTGAGAGAAGTCGTCCGATTCAGAAGGAGTTGGATGCGTTATTTCTGCTTCTTTCTCATCTTCTTCAGCGGACTTGCCTGGTCGGTCGGTCAGATTGTCCGAATTGTAGGGGGCATTCTCTTCATTCACCAGATAGCCTTCATCGTCGGCAGTGGAAGTTTGTGCATACCAGGGTTTCAGCACAATGTGACGGCGGTAGGCCTCTTCACCATCGTTCATCAGTTTGCGCAATGCCTCTCCGGCTAGTTGCATCATCCACAGCTTGACTTCCTTTTTGAGCGCATTTTTGTCAGTAAATGTTTCCAGATGATCCATTTTTTCCAGCGGTAATGTATAAACCATCATAAAGGTGTTGTTGAACACACGGGTCGGCAATTGCTTCCCGTGGCGGGGGGTGTAGTTTTTGCAAACCTCATACACAATGGGCCAGACCTGATCCTTGTATCTTTCGTAAAAAACATCGAAGGCTGCCACACTGACGGAAGCGGGGTCGTCTTTCCAACTCATCTCGAGAAGGAGATCTGTGTCGGAGAAGGAATACAGATCCTGGGTTTTGTTTTTTAAATCAATCATTTTTTAATAACTATTTTCTACATACTAGGCAAAACCGTGACAAGGTTTTAAGCAGTTCACTTACAATCACTTGCAAAAACCGAAAATGTCCGTTTACACCACTTTTGCACCTCATCGGTAATAAAGCTGTATGCGGTGGCAAAAAATACCACGCATAAAACAAATCGCTGAAGGTGATTGAGGTCATATAGTGATCGGTCGGTTGGAAACAAATTTACGATGCAAACCGGCGTATCGCCATTTTTATGGAAAAAAGTTTTCAACAGAAAACAACCCATATCATACTTCCTGAGCCATGCACTGCAAAAGCACACACAGGATAATTATACACATAATTGCATCATTTTACCAGAGCAATTTGTTGATGTATATGGGTGGGTTGATAGTGGGATTGGGGGGGGTCAGTTTGCCGGAATATGCAGTATGTTCCATAATGGAACTAACCAGTTCTTCCATTATTACAACAATCTCAAAAATATTCTTCAGCTGTTATGCATTAGCAAGTTGTTGCGCCTTAAAAAGCGAAGGGTTTTTTACTCGAGCTGGGGAATGACAATGTATTTAGTACAATGAGAAGGCCTATATTGCCTTTGCCAAATCATGAATCAAAATCTTAAACATTTGTC
>JAUYTB010000200.1 GCA_030695305.1 Bacteroidales bacterium | reverse complement strand
AAAAAAATAATGATGGAACAGATCAGCACCACTAACCAGGTGATCCATTTTCGAGATATTATATAAGAGACTGAATCCATTATTTACTCATTATAATTAGATTTAATCAGATTCAACTATCTATATAAAACCACACTGCCACAGTAAGAGCAAGCAGTGAAAAAAGGATTATTATTGGAAGAAACTTCTTGAAATCCAGGTAATAAGATATATCTTTTGAGCTTCTTTTCATATAGGCTCTTTTGGGAACTGAAGATACAACTATTTACGACAAATTACAACTAGAGTAATTTAATCCGGATTATAAATATTGTAAATATTAAACGCAAGCTCAGGTATAAATTAAAAATTGTATTTATACTTAAACATCAGCATATTACTGTTTTTGAGTTTTGCAAATAGGTTATCTCCTTTACCAGAAAAGATTACCGAAGAGATTGTAAGTTGAGAATTTGAGGATGCTTTATAAATAAGCTCGGGCATATATGCAAAAGCATAATTGTCGTTAATGTTTTTCCAGTCATTAACAATAATGGCTCCGTTTAAAGGGGATATTTTTATTTTATCATTAAAAAGACTCTTTTCAAATCGTAAAAAAAGGTAATCATTCAGGTTCTCTCTCCCTCTCTCGTTTAAGAAACCATGCATATATTGGATATTTACATATATACCGTTGCTAAAAATATAGTCACCTCCCAAGATAAACTTTATAAATGGTTTTGACTTGTCCAGTAACAGGGAGTCCCTGGTAACAGGATAAGGAGAAAAGGGATAAAGAGCTGTAAAATCATTGGTCATAACAACATCTTCTTTTGGTATAAAGAGTGCAGCTTCTGCCCACAGACCCACACCACCGAGGCTTGTTGCCATATCTGCCCCTACAATACCGCTCCCGGAGTATGCCAAAGTAGTGTTGACATTAACTCCTCCCTCCAAATCTGCCGGAATAAAGGTGTTTCTTGTAATAAATGGCAACGGGTCATTTCTAATGAGATAACTGAGGGAGAAGTCTATTCCTGCTGCAAATCCTTTTATTTTAAAACCGAATGAGGAGCCCTCTCTTATGTTGTTCTGTGGCATTATCAGAGTGTCTGACATATCTCTCAGCGTTATGCCAGCAGGTAGTGATAGATCAGGATTTAATGCATTAGAGAAGATCCCTGCCGGGAGATTGGCCGGTGTGAAAAGAGGCACAAAAACGGCCTGTAAAGAGAGATAATTACTAAAATAGTAATTAAGGTTAATCGCATCAGAACCCCGGTGACGTCCAAAATCCAGTACATCTTCCAAGTCGTAAGGGTTAATATTATCTGTTGGGTTAAGTTTATCTGCTGTACCCCATGCTATTCTCTGACGACCAATTGTGACATCCAATCTCTTTGTCAGAAACCCGTTTAACCGGAAATAGGCCTCACGAATCTCCATATTTAATGGATCAGTTATCCCCTTATTATATAGATCGGATGATGATACTATATTAGGAATACCAAAATTACGTAACCATATTTCGCTGTAAAAGCGCGACTTTTCTTCGGATCTTTTATCCAGTTTGAGAGTAATCCGATTCTCGTTCCAGACCCAGTTGTTACTCCCTTTAAGCAGAACTCTCTGGTCGCTCAGCAGCTCCCCGGAGATTGCCAGCTTGCTCTCCTGCTGAGCTATTAAAAAAGCTCCCGGAATAAACGTTACTGCCACTATAAGAACAATTAGTCTCTTCATTGCTATCTATTTTTTTGATATGAATCTCTGATTAACGTATTAATTTTCTAACGGTGAATTCATCATCTGAGATTCCGCTGTCATAAACAATGTCAGACATAACGAATATTGTCTTATGGTTTTTTTTGATGTCTGTCATCTCAATTTGAGATGCATTCCAGTATTTTCCAATTTTTTTAAAGGTATATCTCCCCTCTTTCACCTTGTTATTCCCCTTGTCAAAGTACTCGGCCGTATGAGGGTAATAGTTGGTTTTATCTATACTTACTATCACTTTTGAGTATTCGGATCTCCCTTTTGGCGTAAGTTCCAG
>JAUYTB010000285.1 GCA_030695305.1 Bacteroidales bacterium | reverse complement strand
CCTTGTACTTGGTATTTCTGTTATTGAGATAGCTGTGGCTGAGGTATAGATTTAGTGTGTTCTTTCCGTAAAAATAGCGATATGCAGCACCAATGGTAAAGACCTCCTGATCAATTACAGGCAGATAGGCAAGGATATACTCATTTGACTCTTTGCCACCGGTATCATCGTTGAGTGTCAAATTATCAAAACCTGCAATTCCCAGAATCGTCAGTTCATGACGATTGTCGAATCGCGTCTTTATTTTAAACTGAGTATCTGTAAAAGAGGGAAGAAATGGTAATCCTATTGCTTTAAAGAGAAGCTGAAGGTATGACGCCCGTGCAGAGACTAGATAGGTTGTTCTCTTGGAGAGGTGTCCGGTAGATGTCACTCCCGCCTCTGAGGCTCCCACGGTAAACTTATAGCTGTTTTTAATAGGATCCCCATCTTTAAGCTTTATATCCAGAACAGAACTTAGCGCACCCGATCTTGTTACAGGAAAAGTTCCGGCATAAAAATCTACCTCTCTGATAAAATCTGCATCAATTATACCCACAGGTCCCCCGCTTGATCCCTGTGTGCTAAAGTGGTTGATTGTTGGTATCTCTATTCCGTCCAGGAAAAATCTATTTTCTGACGGGCCTCCGCCTCTTACCAGAAGATCGTTTCTGTATCCTCCTGTAACAACTGCACCAACTCCGGGGAGAGATGATACAACCCTTGATATATCTCTGTTAGAGCCGGGGTTTCGCTCTATCTCCTGTACGCCTATGGTTCTCTGAGAAAGCGGACTTTCCGGAACCCTTCGAAACGGATCTGCTTTTGGTCTTACCGTAATCTGATTGAGTAATCTGCTCTCCTCCTCTATCTCTGCTGTTACAAAATAACCCATTGCAGATACCATGAACTCCTCGGTTATATATTGATTATACCCCAGAATATCTATCTGTATTCGGTAGGCGCCTGCAGGAATTTTGTCAAACCTGAATCTCCCCAGAGAGTCCGCTATAACAAACCTGCTTCCCCTCCAGATAGATACAGTTGCAAAAGCAACAGGCTCACGGCTGTTTTTATCAATAACAACTCCGTTAATTGTATAATTACCGGGCTGCTCCGCCTCCGCCGATATTAAAGGAAATACAGATGAAATGCTAATAAGTGCTAATAATGCAACTACTCTTAAACTATATATTGATTTTTCTATTATCATAACAAAAAATTATTTGATATAACAACAGAAAAACAGAGCTAATGTTCAATAAATATTTGTGTTATCTAAAAAGTTCTCCGGCCATAAGGTGGAGAGTAATCTCTGAGATTTTAGTCTGATAAAGGGCTCTCAGCTTTCTGTCGGATGCGTCAAGATATGATAACTGATAATCCCGAAACTCTATTCCGGAGAGAGAACCCAGGCGGTACTTCTCCATTGCCGCCTCAAGATTGAGAGAGGCACTCTCTCTGCTCTCCTCTTCAAAAGCGATCAATCTAAGATTATTATTATACAGATTATAGATCTGTCTCAACTCCGCCTCCAGATCCTGTTGTGCCTTGAGCAATGTAAGTTTGGCATTTTGATGTGTAATGCCGGCATTACGTATTCTGCGTGTTATCTCGTTTCCGCTAAAAACGGGAATCGAGAGTGAAAGGCCCCAATTAAATCCATCTGAGTCATTAAATCGTGACGGCATTATTTGGCTTCTGTTAAAGTTGTAGTTATATCCCGCAGAGAGATCCAGAGTAGGGTATCTTGACGATTTGGCAATCTGAATATCAAGCAGGGCTACCCTCTCCCCTGCCCTTAATGAGTTTAGTGATGTATTATCCTCCATAGCTTTATAGAGAAGTTCGTCTAATTGCAACTCTCTCTCTGGAATAATTGAGTCTCTTATCTGTAGCTGTGATGTAAAGGGGATATTCATAAGACGGAAGAGTTCTAGGTATCCGTTCTTAAGGTTCTCTTTCTGCAGCATCAACCTGGATGAGTCACTGTTGAGGTAAATCTTTGCCTGTTTATATTCGAGCCCGGAATCGCTTCCAATGTTATATCTTGTAAGGGCCTGATTATATCTAATCTGCGAAATAGCAACAAGCTCTGTAAGAAGGTCTACCTGGTTTTGAATACTGATAATTTGATAGTACTGAGAAGATAGTCTCATTACAAGGTTCTCCACCACAGATTTAAAGTTATACTCACCCATGGCAAGAAGCTCAAGCTGCTTATCACGTGTTGCAAACATAGACATACCATCAAATAATCTCCAGTTAAGATTTGCACTGTTAATAACAGAGGTGGTTTTTACACTCACATCATCAACTAAACCCTCACTGTTGTAGTTTCTCTGTTCGACCCTGCTGTCACTAAGTCTCGATCCAACTGTCACTGATGGTAAAAACGGAGATAGAGTTACATTGTTTCTTGTAATCTCAAGACTGTTTTGTGAGATAATAACAGAGTAGTTGGCCTCCAGAGCACGGGATATACACTCCTCCAGAGTGATAAACCGGAATCCCTCCTGAGGGGTTGCAGCTTTTATACTTACAGAGAGCGTCATAAAAAACGCTATCACCATTATTCTATTGAATCTCATTTTATTTCCTGAAAATTTGAACTGTTTGACGATATAAATGAATACATTGCAGGTATGATATAAAGTGTAAAGATTGTTGAGAATATCAACCCTCCTGCCACTGCAACCCCCATGGATGCACGACTCTCCGAACCTGCACCGGTTGCAAAAACCATAGGTGCAATACCAAGAATTGTAGAGAGACTTGTCATAAGTATCGGTCTGAATCTGGATGCTGCCGAGACCATAATTGCATCTAACTTGTTAAGTCCTGCAAGTTTTCTCTGATTTGCAAACTCAACCATCAGAATTCCGTTTTTTGAGACCAGCCCTATCAGCATTATAAGACCTATCTGACTGAATATATTTATTGTATGACCAAATGCCGTTATTGATAGCAGAGCTCCTACAAGAGCAAGAGGAACAGTAAGCATAATTATAAGAGGGTCACGAAAACTCTCAAACTGAGCAGAGAGAACAAGATAGATCAAAATCAGCGCAAGAATAAATGCAAAGAGCAGACTTGATGTACTCTCAACAAAATCCTTGGATTGGCCGGAAAGAGTTGTGGAGAAGTTGTCCGGATCCAGCACTCTGTCTGCAATTACATCCATCTCTGCAATCCCTTGTCCCAAAGTATATCCTTTGGACAAAGAAGCAGATACCGTTGCTGAGACAAACCTGTTATACCGGAATAACTGGGGAGGTGTACTACTCTCCTCCATCTTAATAAGATTATCCAGCTGAATCAGCTCTCCTGCATCATTTCGCACATAGATATTGGCAAGATCTACAGGTTTATTTCTCATATTCTGGTCTATTTGACTCATAATCTGATACTGCTTGCCGTTACGGATAAAATACCCAATCCTCTGCTCACTCATGGACAATTGAAGTGTCTGAGCAATGTTCTGAATAGAGACTCCCATAAGCGATGCTTTGTCTCTGTCTATATTTACGCTCAACTCCGGTTTAGTGAATCTCAGATTAATATCTGAATTGGCAAAAACTTCACTCTGTGCAACCTCCGATAAGAAGATAGGAATTATAACTTTAAGTGAATCCAGATTCTTGGCCTGTATTACATACTGCACAGGCATTCCTCCCCTTCTGCCTCCAAACGTCTGTTGTTGATTGACAAAACTTCTTGCTCCGGTCATCCTGGCAACCATTGGCGATAGGTCATCTGCTATCTCCTGCTGAGTTCTCTCTCTGTTTAGAGGATCTACAAGAGAGACGGAGAAGTTAGCCCTGTTTCTTCCACCCATTCCTACCATCTGCATTATTCTGTCGCTCTCCGGCACCTCACTCTCAATAACTGTGAGAAGATCATCTGTATACTTTAACATATAGTCAAAAGTTGCCCCCTCCTGAGCAGTACTCGACACACTGATCATGGATCTATCCTCAAGAGGAGCCATCTCAGATGGAATTGAACTCCACATATATATAATAAAGCCCAATGAAATAACTAGAAAAACTACAGCCAACCATCTTCTCTTCATAAAGGCACCCAGAGATCTGCTGTAGAGTCTGTTTAACCCTTCAAAAAAAGGTTCGGAAAATTTGTAGAAACGCCCCTCACTTGCCCCTTGTTTAAGCAATTTACTGGAAATCATAGGAGTAAAGGTAAGCGCCACAAAGCTGGATATCATCACAGCACCTGCAATCACAATAGAGAACTCCCGGAAGAGTCTTCCCGTTACCCCCTGAAGAAAGACAATTGGGAAGAAAACGGCTACAAGCGTTATAGTGGTTGCAATAACAGCAAAGAATATCTCTTTGGATCCCTCAATAGCGGCCTCTTTTGGAGCTACCCCCCTCTCAATCTTGGTATAGATATTCTCCATTACCACAATAGCATCATCTACCACAAGTCCAATTGCAAGCACAAGAGCAAGCAGAGTAAGAATATTGATAGAGAATCCTGCAAGATACATAATAAAGAATGCCCCTACCAGAGATATAGGTATGGCAATAATCGGAATAAGTGTTGTTCTCCAGTTTCTTAGGAAAAGAAATATTATGAGTACAACAAGAAAAAATGCCTGTAAGATTGTGTTCCTAACCTCTTTTATTGAATCCCTTATAAAGATTGTGTTATCAAAACCAACCCCAACCTCAATATCATCCGGAAGGCTCTTCTTTAACTCCTCAATAGCCCTAACAGCATCGTCAACAATATTTATATAGTTTGCTCCCGGCTGAGGTACAAGGGCAAGGGCAACCATGGGAATTCCGTTTCTCTTTAGAATAGATCTTGTATTCTCTGCATCTACCTCCGCTATACCTATGTCCGAAAATTTTACAACCCTCTCTCCGTTACGGGCAATTATTAGATTGTTAAAGTCATCCAGTGTGGTAAGGCGACCTAATGTCCTTACGGTTAACTCCATAGTAGACCCCTCAATTGTTCCGGATGGCAACTCTACATTCTCTCTTGAAACTGCCTGTCTAACATCAAGAGGAGTAATTCTGTAGGCCGCAAGAAGTAGAGGATCCATTCTCATTCTAATTGAGTATCTCTTAGATCCCCATACACTTACATTACTAACACCACTAATGGTCTGAAGTCTCTCTTTGAAATTAACCTCTGCAAATTCGCTTAAATCAATTATGTCCCTACTTCTACTCTGTAGAGTGACTGTGTAAATAGGCTGAGCATCTGCATCTGACTTCTCAACAACAGGAGGATCCACATCCTGAGGCAGACGTCTCATAGCCCCCGAGACCTTGTCTCTTACATCGTTTGCTGCTGTTTCAAGATCTACCTCAAGGTTAAATTCAATATTAATTGAGCTAGATCCATCCCTGCTGGTACTTGATATTGCCCTGATTCCGGGAATTCCGTTTACGGCAGCCTCAAGTGGCTCTGTAATCTGTGTCTCTATAACATCGGCATTGGCCCCGGGAAAAGAGCATCTCACAGATATAACCGGGTTATCTACGCTGGGATAGTCCCTGACTCCCAGCGATGTATATCCTATTGCGCCAAAAATTAAAATCAACAGACTCATTACCGTTGCCAGTACAGGTCTGCTTATGGTGGTAGTAGATAGACTCATTTTTAATTAATTATAAATTAACAGGTGTTACCGAAAGCCCCTCTCTCAACTGCATCAATCCTGTGGTAATAACGGTGTCACCCTTCTCAATTCCGGATAAAACCTCCAGCATATCTGCTGTTCTGCTTCCTGTAATAACAGGTACCAGGTTTGCTTTACCTGATTTCATCACCCATACAGAACGACCCTTTACATCAGGAACAACTGCCTGATTTGGCACATAGACGTTCTTTGCTCCTCCTCCGGTATTAAGGGTTACCCTGGCAGACATACCTGGCCTCAACTGGCCATTGGCGTTATTATAACGGGCCCTTATAATGATTGTTCGTGTTCTTATATCAATCTGAGGATCTACCGCGTAGATTCTAGCCCTATAGTCATTGCTGTTTCCCTCTACACTAAATTGAAGTTCGCTTCCGGCAAGTCTGTCATTTACATATTTTTCCGGAATTGCAACCTCAACAATAAGGTTTGCAATATCTACAAGGTTTGTTATTTTTGAGTTTGGTTGCAAAAAGGCTCCAAGACTTATATCCCGGAATCCAACAATGCCGTCAAAGGGGGCACGTACCTTCATCTTCTCTATACGGATTTTCAACTGCTCAATATCCTGTTTCAGAACATTAAATTCAGTTAAAACTTTATCATAATCTTCGCGGCTTACAGCATCTTTTTCCAGCAGAATTCTCTGTCTTCCAACTCTTTGTTCCAATAGAAGGTATTGATACTCTGCCTTTGTAAGCTGAACAAGAAGCTCATCGTCATTAAGTCTAACGAGAATATCTCCTCTTTTAACAGCCTGACCCTCCCTGAAGTTAATCTCTATGACTCTTCCCGAGAGTTCACTCACAATATCCACTCTCTCATTTGCAACAAGATTGCCTATTCTCATCGATCCATCCTCCCTTGCCATCTCCTCTGCAATATGTACAGATACCGGAAGATTACGTCCTCCGCTAACACGGCCGCTCTGGGATGCCGAAACAACCCCGCTCCCGGTCTCAGGAGTGTTTATTACAGGTTTTCTGAAGAGATAGTTATACAGAAAAAAGGATAGTACCAGAAGTACAGGAATGCTTATATAAAGCAAGATCTTTTGTGACATTTTCATTTATAGGTCGGTTTTATCTAACCTTTGACAACTATAAATGAGAAAAGTTTAATGTTGAGTCAGTTTTTTTGAACTATTTTGCATGTGATCCGTCACACCATGGCTTATTTTGAGAGCGTCCGCATCTGCAAATGTAGCAGCTGCCCTTCTCCTCCTCTCTTCCGTCAGGATGAATTACCGTAACAGGTCCCTCAACTTTTGCGGGGCCATTTTGGATCAGTTTGATCTTAACATTGCCGTTTGCATCCATGATTATACAGTTTTAGTTGAAATGTTTATTCCTATATTTGCAAATATAATAATTTAATATCAGAAATTGTACAGGAAACTACATAATAATGAGTTGGGACGGATATCACGTGAAGAGTTCTTGCGGGCAGATAAGTTACCTGTTGTACTTGTAATGGAAAACATACGTAGTCAGCACAATATAGGTGCATCATTCCGGACAGCAGATGCTTTTGCAATTGAGAAGTTGGTTCTGTGCGGTATTTGTGCCACCCCCCCCTCTGCAGAGATACGTAAAGCGGCTCTCGGTGCCGAAGAGAGTGTAGAATGGAGCTACTACGAGAATTGCAGCGATGCCATATTGGATCTTAAAAAGGCAGGTTACAAAATTATCTCGGTAGAACAGACAGAGAACTCAGTCTCTTTAAATCATTTTACTCCGCTACCAAAAGAGAGGTACGCATTTATATTTGGCAACGAGGTTAAAGGTGTCTCACAAGAGGTAGTTGATATGAGCGACTCTGTAATAGAGATTCCACAGTATGGGACCAAGCACTCTCTTAATGTATCGGTCTCTGTAGGTGTTGTTCTATGGGAGGTAACATCTGCGTTAATAAAAAGAGGTGATGATAGATTGTAACGGAAGAACAATTAACTATCTCAGGATATCAGTTACAGACAGATGTAATCTGAGATGCACCTACTGTATGCCAAAAGATGGGGTTAAGCTGCTGGAACACTCTCAAATTCTTTCATTTGACGAAATTGTCAACTTTACTAAGATTGCCGTAGCTAAGGGGATAGACAAAGTTAGAGTTACAGGAGGAGAGCCGCTGGTAAGGAGAGGAGTAACAGCACTTATATCCGAATTGTCTGCAATAGATGGAATCAAGGATCTCTCCATGACTACAAACGGAACCTTGCTGGAGGAGTTTGCTCAGGAGCTAAAGGATGCCGGGTTGATGAGAATCAATATCAGTCTGGACACTACAGATCCTCAAAGGTACAGAAGCATAACCCGCGGTGGTAATATTGAAGATCTGTTCCGGGGTATCAAGGCGGCCAAAGAGGCCGGATTGAGTCCTTTAAAGATTAACTGCGTTATAGATAGTAGCAGCAAAGAAGAGGATGCACTTTTGGTTGCAGAGTATGCTCGAAGAGAGGGTTTGATAGTCCGGTTTATACCAAAAATGGATTTGGAGAGTGGTGTTTTTGGTGTTGTTGAGGGTGGAGGAGGTGGTGATTGTGCAAATTGCAACCGACTAAGGCTTACCCCAACCGGGAAGCTGAGACCTTGTCTTTTTAGTGACATTGAGATTGATATCCGAAAAGAGGGTGCCTTGGCTGCAATAGAAAAGGCACTCAAAATCAAACCGATTAAAGGTTTATGCAACCATAACGGAGATTTTTATAATATTGGAGGTTAGTAGTTTAAACTTAAAAAAACTAATGGACTAAATATGAATAACAACAAACATACAGATAAGAGCAATAAAATGCAACTAACTCACACCGACAGTAAGGGAGATGCAGTCATGGTAGATGTTGGCAAAAAGCATATCCAAACAAGGATAGCGACCGCCAGCGGAGATATTATACTAAGTAAAGAGACAACTGCTCTTATTCTAAGTGATGAGATAAAAAAGGGGTCTGTGCTTACAATCTCAAAAATAGCGGGTATAATGGCAGCAAAGAAGACATCCGATATTATTCCGCTCTGTCATCCTCTCATTCTAAATGTTGTAAACATTGAGTTAACAGTAACAGAAACGGGTATAAATGCCCGGAGTTATGTCTCTTGCAATGGCGTTACCGGAGTGGAGATGGAGGCTCTTAGCGCAGTCAGTGTCGCTCTTCTTACCATCTACGATATGTGTAAAGCTGTAGATAAAAACATGTCTATAAGCAACATAAAGCTTATTTCAAAAGAGAAGATTAATTTATAGTGTTAAAAAAGAGCTAAAAAATAGTGAGAATCAAAATGGAGAGAGAGCTTTTAATTGAGTCTGTAAACATATCCCTTTCTAAGGGTACTACCAAACAACCTGTTGAGTCAGCAGAGTTCAATCACCTCGGGGTTGAAGGTGATGCACACTCTGGAGAGTGGCATCGCCAGATAAGCCTGCTTTCGAGGGAGAGCATTGATGAATTTTCACTTAAAAGCGGGAGGGAATATAAGCCGGGAGAGTTTGCCGAGAATATCACCCTCTCCGGAATGAGGATGAACGAATGCCGTCCGGGAGATATAATTGAGGGTTGCGGGGTAAAAATGGTGGTAACTCAAATAGGAAAAAAATGCCATGGTGGCGGATGTGCCATTTATGTGGAATCCGGAGCATGTGTTATGCCAAAGGAGGGCATCTTTGCAAAGGTTGTTACAGGTGGGGTGCTAAAAAGTGGCGATATCATCACTTATAAGCCTAAGACCTTTAAGGTAGGAGTAATTACACTCAGTACAAGAGCATACAAAGGGATCTACCCGGATAAGAGCGGACCGGAGATATTAGCTATACTCGATTGTTATATGAAAAGCAGTAGACGTATAGTGGTGCCCGAATACCATCTTATACCGGATAACAAAGAGTTGCTGGAAGCTATCATTAAAGATATGGCCGAGAGATCTTTTGACTTTATATTCACAACAGGAGGAACTGGTGTCGGCCCTTGTGATTTTACTCCGGAGGTTGTAAAGAGTCTCCTTGATTTAGAGATTCCCGGAATTATGGAGCATATTCGCATAAAATACGGAGCAGATAATCCCAGTGCCCTTCTAAGCAGGAGTGTTGCAGGAATCAGAGCCAATACAGCAATCTTTACACTACCGGGGAGCGTAAACGGAGTTAAAGAGTATATGGCCGAGATAACTCCCCATCTTGAGCATCTCTTTTATATGAGAACAGGGCTGGACACTCATTGAGTTATCCAGCCCCGTTTTGTACATTTAACATTGCCTATCTGGCAGTTATAATTACTCAAGACCCTCTCTCATTGTCTTCTCTATAAAGCTAATAAGATACTTTATATGGGCAGCAGTTGCAAAGTCTCTGCTACTGGTCTTTTTAAGCTTGTCTAAAAGAGTATTAATCTGATAATACAAGATCGCAGAGCTCTCTGTCATATCTTTTGGATTTGATGTGGGTTTAGAAACGAGACCCATCCTGGAGACAGCGGCTGCTCCGGTATAGACATCACAAAGGGTGGTAATATAAACCTTTTGCAACACTCTTTTATAAACATCAACCGGACGTGATGTGTGCAGGTTAGGCATAATTGATCTGTTGAGTGACTTAAACAGATCCTCAACAGTAAAGGCAGATTTGCCGTGAGCTGTCTCGGCAGAGACCAGATTCATAAGAACTCTTCTGCTAAGAAGTGAACTAAGTGCTGTTGAGTAGGCCCTCTCCAGAAACATCTCATTTCTGCTTGGAAACTTATTCATAACATTATCCGGAATAAGCCATACCGGAGTATTCTCAAATAAATTTCTGTTCAAAAAGTCTATCGCCTCCACTTGTCTCTCTCTCTCTACAAATGAGTATACATCTCCCTCCATCTCTACAGTTTTTGGCTCCTGATAGACTCCTCCTACCCATTTTGCAACATGACCTATATATCTGCGATACTGGTTGTTGACCTCTGTGTGCATGGTTCTCAGATTTTCGTAACCCTCATTTGGCATCTTTGTCCACTCTTCAAGGTTAGACATCACAATCTTTAGATTCTTGATTCCAAGCTCATTAGTAATCATGTGATTATCTCCTAAATCCTCTGCCTGTAACCTCGGATCATTAGAGTTACTCTCTGTTCCAAACCAATACCGTCTATCTTTGGTCTTCTCAATTATCCAGTTATTAATCTTTGTTAGCTCCTTAACAGGATCATTAATCTCAGGGAATCTGCGGTAACCCCACTCAATAGCCCAGTCATCGTAATGGCTCAATCTTGGGAAGAGCAGCTCTCTTGGGATATTATCTTCTGGCTGTGCTACAAAGTTGAATCTTGAATAGTCCATGATAGAGGTTGTATGACCATTCTCTTTAAGAAAGTCTTTGTCTCTTAACTGATCTGCCGTATAGAATGCAGTTCCGCCAAAGTTGTGTCTCAAACCAAGTGTATGGCCCACTTCGTGAGAGGAGACAAAGCGAACAAGCTGACCCATAAGTTCGGTATCAAAGACCATCTTTCTGGCATCCGGATCCATAGGTGAACACTGAATCATATACCAGTTTCTCAGAAGTGACATTACATTATGATACCAGTTTATATGGCTTTCAATTATCTCACCCGAACGTGGATCATTTACATGAGGTCCGCTGGCGTTTGGTATATCGGAGGGTTTATAAACAATAGCTGAGAAGCGTGCATCTTCAAGTGACCACTCAGGATGTGCCTCCGGTGATGTGGTCTCAAGAGCATAGATTGCATTCTTGAATCCTGCTTTTTCAAACACCTTCTGCCAGTCGTTTACCCCATCTATAAGATATGGTACCCACTCTTTTGGTGTAGCCGGGTCAATATAGAAGACAATCGGTTTTGCCGGCTCAACAAGCTCTCCCCTGGTATATTTCTCAATATCTTCCGGTTTTGGTTCAAGTCTCCAGCGAGTAATCATTCTGATACTCTTTACACCTTGCGGATTCTGATCGTAGTCGGTATATCCTGTTGTGAAATAGCCAACCCTCTCATCTGCATAACGAGAGACCATAGGCACTTTTGGCAACAGCACAAATGAGTTGTTAATCTCATAGGTTGCAGTTTCGCCCCTGTCTGTTAACATATATGTCTTAACCGTCTTAACCTCGGTATTTATTGGGTAAGTGGTTATTGCAGAGATATAGCTGCTCTCTTTCTGAAGCGCTCCAAGCTTAAATGATGCTTTTGTAGATTTTCGGAAGAAGAGTGTCTCTGAATCGGAATTAAATAGGTCTGTAACATCAATAACGTTATCCTTTTTGTCTGCAGACTGGGCCTTTATATCAAAAGATGCAGCAATAGCAGCAAGGTTAGATCTCATAACCGCCTCAAACATAGCCTGAGTACTATCCTTTGAGCGCTCCCTGTTTAAGATTCTCCTCAAAAACATTTTATTATCAGGACCTTTTTCGAATCTGAACATTGCAGAGTTAAGCTGATCTCCGGCATAACCGTCAAAGCTCGATCTTATCCCGGCAGCAGCCTTCGAAATTCTTGTTACCATCATAATATCCCTATTGAGAAGAGAATCATTGATGTTGATAAAAAAACGTCCGTTTTGTTTGTAAACACTTGTAAGGCCTGTCATTGGCTTTACATCGGACTTAAAGAACTTATCAATAGGCACTGGCCCTTTTTCCGGACTCTTCTTAGTAGTGTCCTGTTGTTGCAACTCCTCTTTGTTTTGCTGAGCTGCAGAAGCTCTAACCGGTCTCTGCTGAGAGTGCAGTGGCCCGGAAGAGAGCATTAAGAGCAGAGATGCCGAAATGCAGATAATTTTGTTTGAAATAACCATTGTTTTTATGTTTTACCGTTAAAGAAAACAAAGATATAAAAATTGTATATCTTTGTTTTAATGAGAGAGCGCGGATTTTATAACAACACTCGTTTAATCTTTATATTTCTGGGCGGAGTGGTCCTGCTCTTTATTATCGCCCCGCTGGCGGGGATGTTTCTCTCTGTAAAATCTCCCGAACTTTTTGAGACAATAACAGACAGAGAGGTCACTTCAAGTATATGGAGGACACTTTTAATATCTGCATCTGCAACCCTTATAGTCTCTTTTTTTGCAATCCCCCTGGCATACATTCTTGCTAGAAAGAGGTTCCCTTTTAAAGGAGTTGTTGAGGCCATTATAGATATCCCGGTTGTAATTCCCCACTCTGCTGCAGGAATTGCAATTCTTGGATTTATCTCAAGGGACTCCCTGCTCGGAGGTGTTGCATCAAAAGCAGGGTTGACACTTGTTGGCTCTCCGTTTGCAATCGGGCTAGCCATGGCATTTGTAAGCGTTCCTTTTTTGATTACCTCTGCCAGAGATGGTTTCTCATCTGTACCCAAGAGATTGGAAGATGCTGCCTCCACTTTAGGAGCAACACCGTTAAGGGTCTTTCGCGAGATAAGTCTACCTCTAGCAAGACGCCCCATTATCTCCGGATTGGTTCTTATGTTTGCAAGAGGTATGAGTGAGTTTGGTGCTGTTGTAATAGTGGCATACCACCCTATGACAACTCCTGTTCTAATTTTTGACCGCTTTAACTCTTTTGGACTTGACTACGCGAGACCTGTTGCCGCAATATTCATAGTTATCACTCTCTCTATTTTTATCTTTATGAGAGTATATCAAAAAAGGTAGGCGGAAATATGCTAAAAATAGAAAATCTTAGATACACAATAGGCACTTTCACTCTTGGGCCACTCAACCTCTCAATGGAGAGAGGCGAATATCTTGCCCTTTTTGGCCCCTCCGGATCGGGTAAATCACTTCTTCTGGAGCTAATCTCCGGAATCAGACGTGCCGATGAGGGGTCGTTGACTATATCCGGAAAGGAGGTTTCTGATACTCCTCCTCACAAAAGAGATGTTGCCATGCTTTTTCAGGACTATGCGCTATTTCCTCATATGTCTGTATTACAAAACATTATTTTCCCCATGAAGATGAAGGGTTATACGAGTGAGCAGATTGATAAAAAAGTGGAATATCTTATAGAATACCTATCTATCAAGCATATAATAGATAGAGATACAGATGGGCTCTCCGGTGGAGAGAGACAGCGTGTAGCCCTTGCCCGGGCAGTTGCCTGCGACCCTCTGCTCCTTTTACTTGACGAACCACTCTCGGCTCTAGATCCTGATCTTAGAGGTGAGGCCAAAGAGCTGCTGAAACTTGTCAAGAGAGAGGGAAGAACAATAATCCATGTCACTCACAACAGAGAGGAGATAGAGGATTTGGCAGACCGAACCATTGTATTCCATTTATAAAAACGTAATAATCATAAAAATACTGAGAGATGAAAAAGAGATTACTTATAGCTAAATCAGCAGCAATACTCCTTCTGATAATGATGACAGGAGTCCTGGAGTTATATGGACAGGATGGGAAGCAGAGAGAGATCGATGAGCTATGCCAAAGTGTATTTAAGGAGTGGAACCTACCCGGAATGGCCATTGTTGTAATAAAGGGGGGTGAACCCTATTTTATCAAGGGTTACGGAAAGAGTTCATATCAGGAGGGAGGAGAAGATATAACGCCTGATACACAGTTTGTAATTGCATCTACATCCAAGGCTATGACCGCAGCACTGCTTGCAAAGGTTATGGATAGCTCAAAAATAAAATGGGGAGATACAGTAGTTAATATACTTCCTGATTTTAAGCTATATGACCCATGGGTAACCTCAAACTTTCTTGTTCGGGATATAATGGTTCACAAAACGGGATTCAGGGCTTACGCTACAGACGATCTCCCTCACTTTGGTTATACCAGGGATGAGATATACCATCTTCTACGTCATATTCAACCAACACACAGCTTTAGAACCACATATGCCTATAACAACGCCCTGTATACAGTCTCTGCAAAGATTATTGAAAAAGAGACAGGGTTAAGCTGGGATGATGCTATAGTAAAGATGTTGTTTGAACCTCTTAATATGAGTTCAAGCACTACCGGGAAGAGTTCTTTTAAGAGCTCTCCACGACTCGCAAAGGGACACAGACACTTTAAGGATGGAGACTCAATTAAATTTACTCCAAGAGTGGATGTAGAAAATGGCTACAAATGGCTATCTGCAGTTGCACCTGCAGGATTTGTTATCTCTACAGCAAGAGATATGGGTAACTGGCTAAAAATGAACCTTGCCGGAGGTAAATTCAATGGAGAAGCCTTTATCTCTCCCGAAAACCATAGATACCTCTTTGTACCTCAGACCATATCCGGATGGGACTCAACAACAATAAACAACTATGCTCAAGGGTGGACTGTTGAACAGAGCAACAGAGGGCGGCTTATAAGACATACCGGCCTTGCATATGGCTATACAGCCCTGGTTGCTATGGTTCCGGAGATGGATCTGGGTTTTGCAATCCTTACAAATGCAGGAAACACAACAAATCCGCATTTGGCAATAGGAAGAGAGATTATTGAAATATTTGGGGAAAGTGAAGATAAGGATTGGAGAAAACACTATCTCGATCTGTTTATGAAACAGCCTCCAAGAGCAGAAACCCAGGCAAAAGACTCTATTGCACCTAAAAGTATGCACCTCTATACCGGCAGCTATTTCAAAGAGGATTTCGGCGATGCAGTTGTAACCATCAAAGATGGAGAGCTATGGTTTACACTAAAAGATGTAAACTCCAGGATGAAGCATAAAAATGGAGATATTTTCACAATCAGTGCAGGTGGTGCAGGGAGTATCGAAGTGGAGTTTTATCCGGGAGATAATATCCCGGTAGAGGCGCTGACAATCAAAATTGGAGATCCTATTGGAAAATTCTTTAAACGTCTTAACCTGAGATAAACTCAGATTAAGGATTCATCAGATCGGTATTCTGAAAACTTAGGATCTCATATATATGCTCAATAGCATGGGCTGCAGGACCAGACGGATCAATAAATTTTGCTCTGTTAAGGGCATTTATAGCCTCTCCCCACTGCTGCTCCCTTCTGTAGATACCTCCAAGAAGATACCACCCTTCTGCACTTTGCGGATTATCCTCCAGAAACAGTTTGAGTTCCCTATGGGCACTCTCTGTCCCCTCTTCACGAAGGATCTGCTCTATTTCTCTAAGATTTTTTGCCATTTTACACTCTGTTAAAATATTTATACCAATCCTGCGAAGCCCATAAAGGCAAGGGCAAGTATGCCTGCAGTAATCAAGGCAATAGGAGTACCCTTGAATGGTTTTGGAACATTTGCAAGCTCTAACTGCTCTCTTAAACCGGCAAACAGAATCATCGCAAGTCCGAAACCTATTGCGTTTGCTATTGCAAATACAATCGCCTGTAGCATATTGAGCATTTGAGGATCACCTCCAAAGGTAAACTCTTTGGATACAACAAGAATTGCAACACCAAGAACGGCACAGTTAGTAGTTATTAATGGGAGAAAAATTCCAAGTGCCTGATAAAGCGAAGGGCTGATCTTTTTCATAATTATCTCTACCATCTGAACCAGAGATGCAATAACAACAATAAAAGTGACTGTCTGCATAAACTCTATTCCCAGAGGGACCAACACGTAGTATTGCAGGATATAGGTAACAAGGGTTGCCACTGCCATAACAAATGTAACGGC
>JAUYTB010000187.1 GCA_030695305.1 Bacteroidales bacterium | reverse complement strand
CGGAGAGCGATTTATCTCATCTGCCAATACAAAATTTGCAAATATCGGTCCCTTCCTTATCTGGAACTGTTCACTCTTCTGACTATAGATAAGTGTTCCTATAAGGTCGGCAGGTAAGAGGTCCGGAGTAAACTGAATTCTGCTGAACTTTGCATCCACAATTGATGCCAATGTGTTTATTGCAAGTGTCTTTGCCAGACCGGGAACACCTTCCAAAAGAATATGACCATTCGCAAGAAGACCAATCATAAGGTTCTCTATAAGGTGTTTCTGACCTACAATTACCTTATTCATCTCCATCGTAATCATATCCACAAAGGCACTCTCCTTTTGAATACGTTCGTTTAGCTCTTTGATATTTACGGTTTCCATATAAAATGATTTAGTATTTTTGTATTTTTAAGCACAATCTACAAATTTAAGATATTTAGTTTACAATGCGATTCTTTATTTTACTATCATATAACGGTTCATCTTACTGCGGTTGGCAAAGGCAGATAAACGGACCTTCTGTTCAGGAGTCTCTTGAGAACGCCTTCTCTGCTTATCTCAGAGAGGATGTGCAGATAACCGGTGCCGGACGTACCGATTCCGGAGTTCATGCAGTAAACTACATCGCTCACCTTGACTCCTGCAATGATATTCTGATAAAAGAACAGCAAACTTTGATTTACAAAATAAATGCCATTCTGCCCACCGGTATTGTGTTACACAATATTTGTCAGGTGGCAGATGATGCACATGCCAGATTCGATGCAGTGAGTCGTACATATCAATACCTGGTGCATACAAAGAAAACCCCTTTTCTAAACGACTACTCCTCTCTCTTCCCCTACCCACTTGATATAGACAAAATGAATTCAGCTGCAGAATATCTTGTGGGGCAACATGACTTTACATCAATGGCTAAGCTCCATTCGGATGTTAAAAACAACATATGTACAGTTACATATGCAAAGTGGAAAATGGGCTCTCCCGGGATTATCACACCATATGAAAAGGCGATAAGTTCCGATGAGGGTGGTTCATTTATATTTACAATTTCTGCTAACCGTTTTCTCAGGAATATGGTTCGTGCTATAGTTGGATCGCTATTGGAAGTTGGCAGAGGCCGGCAGGAGCCGGAGTGGATTGCAGATATCTTAACAAAAAAAGACCGCTCTGCAGCAGGAAGTTCGGTTGCCTCACATGCACTATTTCTTATAAATGTTAAATATCCTTACGAGTTATTCAAAAAGAGTTAAATTTATACTCTAAAATTCTATGTTATGAAAAACGAGATTCATCAAAGTGCTCCTGCCGGAGCGGTTTACGGACTGGGGTTCGTTGGCGCAGCAATCTACTTTATTATTCAGGCAACTAGTTTCTGGACAGGAGTTATCGGAGTACTAAAAGCTATAGTATGGCCGGCAATAATGGTTTATGAACTTTTTAAGTTTATAGGGGCATAAATTAGTCAAACAATATGTCCAGGGTAGATGTCAAGAGTTTAATAGTGCAGTCCGCAACTGCTCTCTTCTCAAAATATGGTTTCAGCAGGACCACAATGGAGGAGATTGCAAAAAACATTCATAAGGCCAAAGGTGTCCTATACTACTATTTTAAAAGTAAGGAGGAGCTATTTAATGAAGTTTTAAAAGATGAACTAAATAATGTAAAGAGGGAGTTGAGTAAAATTGTATCTAACAGTGACGATCCCCTGACAATGTTCGAAAAATACTTTCTTACCCGCCTCAAGTTACTGAACAACTCTTTAAATTATCATGAAACCCTAAAGGCCGAATTCTTTGAGGAGTACCACTTTGTAAAAGACGTAAGGGACGATTTTGCTCAGTTTGAGAGAGAGTTGATTACTACTATTATGAATAAAGGCAAAGATGAGGGCTATCTGGAGGTTAAAAATATAACTTCATCTGTCAATATTATTCTAATTGTAATCTCCGGATTAGAAAACCCCCTCTATCTTCAAAAAAAATACAATGAGTATGAGAGTACAATCGAGGAGCTTTCAACACTTATTGTCAGTAGTTTAAAATCTTTCAAAAAAATTAATTGACCAAATTTGCATATTGGTCAATTAATTTCTATACCTTTGTACTGACTTTTTAACCATTTTGGTCATTTATTCGGTATATATGGAAAAGCTATCAAAACTAGTTATCAAATTGAGGTGGGTTACAATATTAACCGTACTCATTCTCTCCCTTTTTCTTGGATATCAGATAAAATATCTTAGGATTAATCCTGATATAATATCATCATTACCGGATGATGATCCAATCGCAAAACTCTATAAAGATATCGGGTCGGAGTTCGGGGGTAACGATATAGGTATTATTATTTTAGAAAACGAAAATGTTTTTACCGTAGAAACTCTGTCCCATATCAGAGATTTGACAGATTCAATCAGATACAGCAAAGGGGTCTCCTCTGTTATAAGTCTTACAAATGTAATTGACATTAAAAGCAGTGAATATGGGATAGAGATTGGAAATCTGATAGATGAGTATAATCTGCCAACAGATACAACTGAGATTGAAAATATACGAAAGTATATCTTCTCTAAAGATATGTACAAAGAGTCTCTTGTCTCGGCAGATGGAACTGCTACTGCAATTATTTTTACACTGGAAAGTGATGTTGGGAAACACGATATATCCGAAGCTATAAGAGATAAGATAATTGGTATGAATCTACCGGAGAGACTCTATTTTGGGGGATTTCCAATGATGATGAGCGATCTAAATAATCTTATTGTATCCGATATATCATGGCTTATTCCCATAGTTATTGCAATAATTGCAGCTGTTCTCTTTCTTAGTTTTCTCTCTGTCAGCTCTGTGATTCTGCCACTACTCACAGCCGGACTGGCAGTAATCTGGACTATGGGAATAATGTCGCTTTGCGGATATGAACTCACCATGATCTCAAATACCATCCCTGTTGTTCTTCTTGCAATTGGAAGTGCCTATACTATTCATGTGCTTAACAGTTTAAACAACAGCAATATCAAAGATAAGAGAGAGGCAATATCCAAATCTCTATCATATGTAATTGTTCCGGTTACTATATCTGCACTAACCACTGCTGTGGGTTTCATCTCATTTATATTCGGCTCATATCTTACAATGATTAAGGAATTTGGGATTTTCACTGCATTAGGAACCGCTATTGCACTCATTTTATCTGTTCTCTTTGTTCCTGCCATTATCTCTCTTTTTCCACAAAAAAAGAGAAGAGAGAGTAAGCGAAAAAAGAGAGATTCAGTGAGCAGGTTTATATTGGAGAGATTGATCTCATCTCAGTTTAAACACCCAAAGAGAGTTCTCGCTCTATCGGCAACCGTGCTTCTGATTGCCTTTGGAGGCCTTCTTCTCATCAACACAAGTGTCAATATGGCGGACTACTTTCGCAAGGATAATGAGACCAGAGTTGCCGAGGAGATTATTCAGTTAAAATTTGGAGGGTCATTGCCTGTATTTGTTGTTTTTGAAGGAGATATGCAGAGTCCTGAAGTTCTCAAGATGATGATAAAGACAGAGAAGTTTTTAAAAGAGAGCTCTAATATCATTATAGCTCAATCTGTTGCATCACTAATAGAGCAGATGAATGATGTTATGGGAGAGGGTAAGAGAATACCTGATGAGAGGGAAAAGATTGAACAGCTTTGGTTTCTCCTGGATGGCCAAGAACTTATGCCACAGCTGGTTAATGATGAACTTAATAAAGGGATTATTCAATCTAAGCTAATTGATTCCGACACCCGGAAAATAAAGGAGTTTACAAAAGAGATGAACCAATTTATTAATGAAAACAGGAGCGAAGATTATAGTATAGTACTTACAGGTATACCGTCTGTATATCTTAAGTTAAACGAAAGTATAATAGAGAGCCAGTTTAGCAGTTTGCTTATTGCTATTATTGTGGTGATTCTGATAATAGGTGTAATTCTAAAATCCTTGTCAAAAGGTATTATGGCAACTATTCCAATTATTATAACTGTATTTACTCTTTTCGGTTTTATGGGCATTTTCGGCATCTCCCTGGATATTGCGACAGTTCTTATTGGCAGTGTGGCATTGGGTATAGGAATCGACTACTCTGTACATATAATCTCCGGTATTGACTCTCATATGAAAGAGAGCGATAATATTGAAGAGGCGGTAAGAAAAACAATCATGATGAGCGGCAATGCAGTTATTATTAACATTATATCTGTCTCTGCCGGATTCTCTGTGCTCTGCATTTCTCAGCTGGTTCCACTGCAAAATTTTGGATTACTAGTGGCAATAAGCATGTTTGCCTCAGGGTTCGGGGCACTGACCACACTTCCGGTTATACTGATTCTGTACAACAAAAAAATTACTAAAAAACAAATAAAATAATTACAGCTATGATAAGATTATATAAACCACTAATTATTGCCCTTCTTATAGCAGGCGGTATATCTAATGTATCTGCCCAGGATGCCGTTACCATCCTTAAGAAAATGGATGAAGTTATGTACTCTCCCAAAGATATGAGCGGGAAAAACAGGATAGTACTTATTGATAAGAACGGGAAGCAGGAGATAAGGGAGGCCACAATTATACAGAAGGGGAACAACAAACGTTTATTCCGTTTTACATCTCCCTCATCGCAAGCCGGAATCGCTGTTTTATCCCTTCCGGATGATGTTATGTATCTCTATTTATCGGCATTCGGAAAAGAGAGAAGAGTTGCAACAAGTGCTAAAAATCAAAATTTTGCAGGCACAGATTTCTCATACGACGATATGGAGTCGCTCCCTTTTTCGGATAAATACTCACCTAAGCTTGTTAATAGTGAAGAAGATCTGTACATTCTGGAACT